>JBEVJQ010000426.1:0-12427 GCA_040510055.1 Burkholderiaceae bacterium
CCCGGAAAACCCGGCGCGCGGGCACGATAGGTTATGCGGACCCTCCCTAGAGAGCAGGACGCGCCGCGTCGAGGCGGGCGACCATGGGTCGGGGGCCGGTCCTGCTGCCGGATGGGCAGGCCGCCGCGCCGGAAAACGCGGCCGCCGCTGGTGACGAAACGATCAGACGTCGCCGACAGGCGTCGTCTTGACGGCCGCCGACGGTGCCGCGTCGTGCGTCGCTCGTTCGTTGCCGACAGCGGCCGTCGCCGACTTGGCCGCGACGGCCTTGCGGTCGCCGCCTGCCTTGCGGGCCGCCGGCAGATCTTCGGGCTGCCGGTCGTCGCGAAAGCGGTCGCGATGGGCCCGCCCGGCCCAACTGCGCAGCAGCCCGGGAACCGCGTCCGATGCGACCGGTGGGGAGCAGAAGAAGCCCTGGAAGTGGTCGCAGCCGGCGTCGCGGACCACATCGAGCTGGGCCTGGTGCTCGACCCCTTCGACGATCGTGGTCATCCCCAGGCAATCGGCCAGCGTGACGATCGCCTTGACGATCGATCGCGCCTGGAAGCTCGTGGCCAGCTCACCGGTGAAGGCGCGGTCGATCTTGAGGCTGTTGAACGGGAAGCGGCGCAGGTAGCCGAGCGACGAGTAGCCGACACCGAAGTCATCGAGCGCGATCTTGACCCCCATGCCGCGCAATTCATGGAGGTTCTGCAGCGTGCGTGCATCCTCGTTCAGGAATATCGATTCGGTGATCTCGATCTCGAGGCGCTTGATCTGCAGTCCCGATTCGGCGACCGCGCGTCGCACCGATCCGACCAGGTTTTCGCCCATGGCCTGGACCGGCGAGACGTTGACGGCTAGACCGATGTGCCCGGGCCAGCGCATCGCCTGGCGGCAAGCCGTGCGCAGCACCCATGAGCCCAGTTCCTCGATCAGCCCGGTCTCCTCGGCGATCGGGATGAACTCGGCCGGCGAGATCTGGCCCTGTTCGGGATGGTGCCAACGGACCAGGGCCTCGAAGGCGACGACCTGGCCATCGGCCGTCGCGACCTGGGGTTGGTAGGCAACGGTGAGCTGCTCCTTGCGAACCGCCACGCGCAACGCTTCCTCGAGGACACGGCGCCGGTGTTTCTCGCGCCCGAGGATCGGCGAGTAGACCTGGACCGATCCCTTGCCGGTGGACTTGGCCCGATAGAGCGCCAGATCGGCGGCGCGCATCAGCTCGTCGGGAGCTGTGCCGTGCTTGGGTCCGATCGCGATCCCGATGCTCAGTCCCACGGGCAACTGCAGGTCGCGGATCCGGAACGCGGGCTCGACCCGCGTCATCAGCCGCCCCGCGAATGCGGCCGCCATTTCCTCGGACTCGATCCGCGACAGCAGGATGGCAAATTCGTCGCCGCCGAGCCGCGCGGCGAGGTCGCCTTTGCGCAGGCCTCCGGAGATCTCCCTGGCAATCCCCTTGAGCAGGGTGTCGCCCATCGCATGGCCGTGGAGATCGTTGACCTTCTTGAAGTTGTCGAGGTCGAGAAAAAGGATGGCGCAGATCGCATCGGCCGGGAGCTGCTCGAGCGTCTCGGCGATCCGGGCCATGAAGTGGCGCCGGTTGGCGAGCCCTGTCAGCGGGCACCGGTGGGCCAACTTGTAGAGTGCCGAGTGCGAGGTCTTGCTTTCGGTGACGTCGGAGATCACGCCACGCCAGCCGTTGATCCGGCCATCATCGCCGATCAGCGGCTTGGCGGTAATTCCCCACCAGCGTGTCTCGCCGTGGACCCGCAGCCGGATCGACTCGTTGCTGAACGGCACGCCGGCGGCGAAACGCCGCGTCAGGCGCTTGAGCGAATTGGCCTCGTCGGTCTCTTCGACCACCAACTCGGCCAGCAGCGCAAGGAATGACTTGTCGCTGGTGCCGCCGGCTTCGATGCCGAACGACAGCAGCAGCCGCGACGACGCATGCCGGATCCGGCCACGGGAGTCGACCTCCCACAGTACGTCGCTGGCGTGATCTTCGAAGTCCTTGAGCAGCAGCCCCACGACCTGCTGCTGGCGAGCGGCCTCGTTCTCGGCGATGAGACGCAGGGTGAACGTCTGCGACAGCCGTTCGATGCTGACGCAGATCGTGATCGTGTAGAGCACCAGCAGAAGCAGCAGCAGCACGGCGTGCGGCTCGCGCGACATCGCGACCGAGACCCCGGAGAAGGTACCGAGCGTGACCACGAACGCGATGCCGGCAGCGGGGACGGCCGCCAGGACGTAGCCGCCGGCGCAGAGCATCCCGGCGGCGATCGCGATCACGACCTGGCCCTCGCCGGACTGGGCCTGCGGATAGATCCGGCACAGCATCAATCCCCAGGCCGCGGCCAGCACCGTCGAGCGCCAGGTCAGCCGTCCAATCGACCGCGTCGAAGCATTCTGCCGCGGCGGCCGGCGTGCCTTCCACCAGGCACGGCCGGCCAGGGCCATCATCGAGACAATCGCCGCTTCCCAGCCGATCAATTGCCAGGTCGGCAGGCGTTCGAGGAAGAGCCCACCGACCATCGCCGCGGCGACGAGATTCATCACGATCGTCAGCGGCGCGAACGCGTGGACCGTATGCAGCATCTTCGTCCGATAGCCGGCGGCGTTCGGGTCGCGGGCGTCGAACGGGACGAATCCGCGCGCGAGCGCCTCCCGGAAACGGGCGATCAGCGTGGGCAGGACGGAAGCGGCGGGTGCGGGGGTCGTCATCAAGGACTCTGACGGCAGACCCGCGAATCTAGGCCGCGACCGTTCCCGCCGCGCGGCCGGCCTGCCGAATGGGTCGCCGGCAGCGATATGCGGATGGGGCGAGCCGGAGGCGGGTCGCCGCCGGTCGCTACAGGCGGCCGCTACGGCCGCCCGCTGACTCAGCCGCCAGGGCCGCCCATCATGCCCTTCATGCCGCGCATCATCTTCGCCAGCCCGCCTTTCTGCAGCTTCTTCATCATCGCCTGCATCTGGTCGAACTGCGACAGCAGCCGGTTGACTTCCTGGACCCGAACGCCGGCGCCGCTGGCGATCCGCCGCTTGCGGCTGGCCTTCAGCTGCTCCGGGCGACTGCGTTCGGCCGGGGTCATCGAATGGATGATGCCCTGCATCCGGCGCATCTCGCGTTCGGCCTTGTCGAGGTCGCCGGGTCCGGCCTTGCCCTGGAACTGGGCCGGCAGGTTGTCGAGCAACGACGACAGCCCACCCATCTTCTTCATCTGTCCCAGTTGCTGAAGGAAGTCGTTGAGGTCGAAGCGCTTGCCGGCCTTGAGCTTGTCGGCCAGTTCGGCGGCCGAGGCCTGGTCGACGGCCGACTGGGCGCGCTCGACCAGGGCGACGATGTCGCCCATGCCCAGGATCCGGCTCGCCATCCGGTCGGGGTGAAACACGTCGAGGCCATCGAGCTTCTCGCCGACGCCGACGAACTTGATCGGCTTGCCGGTGATTGCCTTGACCGACAGCGCCGCACCGCCGCGCGAGTCGCCATCGAGCTTGGTGAGGACGACGCCGGTGAGCGGCAGGGCCTCGCCGAAGGCCTTCGCGGTGTTGACCGCGTCCTGACCCTGCATCGCGTCGACGACGAACAGGGTCTCGACCGGATCGAGCGCCTGGTGCAGCGCCTTGATCTCGGCCATCATCGCTTCGTCGATCCCGAGGCGGCCGGCAGTATCGACGATGAGCACGTCGTGATAGTGGGTCCGGGCCCAATGGACAGCGGCGCGGGCGATAGCGACCGGCTGCTGCTGCGGATCGGAGGCGAAGAAATCGATCTCGGCCTGCGCGGCCACGGTCTTCAACTGCTCGATCGCCGCCGGCCGATAGACGTCGCAAGAGACCACCAGCACCTTGCGCCGGCGTTCGCGTCGCAGCCAGCGTCCGAGCTTGCCCACCGTCGTGGTCTTGCCCGCTCCCTGCAGGCCGGCCATCAGCACGATCGCCGGCGGCTGCGTCGCCAGGTCCAGTTCCGCCGTCTCGCCACCCATCAACGCCGTCAATTCGCGATTGACGACGCCGACCAGCGCCTGGCCGGGCGTCAGTGACTGCAGCACCTCGTGGCCCAGCGCCTTTTCCCGGACCCGGGCGATGAAATCGCGGACGACGGGCAGGGCGACGTCGGCCTCGAGCAACGCGATCCGGATCTCGCGCAGCATCTCCTGGGTGTTGGATTCGGTGAGGCGGGCCTCGCCGCGCATCGTCTTGACGACACGAGCGAGCCGTTGTGACAGGCCTTCGAGCATCGGCGGATTCTAGCGGGCCGGCGGTACACTGATCGCGTGTCCGATGCCCTGTTTTATTTCGCGCCCACGGGCTGCTACGGGATTGCCTGGTGGCTGGCACTGGCCCGCCGCACGGCAGGCGACGGCTCGTCCGGGGCGGCCTCGACCGGCACAGCGTCGGTTGGCGCCGGCACGACCGGCCGTGCCGCGACCGGCATCGACTCGACCAGCATCGACTCGACCAGCCTCGGCTCGACCAGCCTCGGCTCGGCCAGCCTCGGCTCGACCAGCCTCGGCTCGACCGGCATCGGCTCGACCGGCATCGGCTCGACCGGCATCGACTCGACCGGCATCGACTCGACCGGCAGGCTCTCGACCGGTAGGCCTCCGATCGATGCAGCCGCCGCCGGTCGGGCCGCGCTTGCTGGCGATACCACCGCTTCGCCCGGCATCGATACGGCGGCGACGGGCAGGCCCGGGAACGGTGCAGCGCAGGCCCACGGCGGTCGCATCGCAGGCGCCGGCCGCGCCTGGGAAGCGATTCCCAAGTCCACGGCCGATGGCAGGCGACTGTCAGCGCGGCTCGTGCTGATCGCCGCGCTGGCGCTCCATGCCGCGGCCCTTCTGCTGCCGTGGTCCGACGGAGTGTTTCATTTCGGCTTCGGCAAGCTGCTGTCGGCCACGCTCTGGGTCGGCGTGACCACCTGGCTGATCGAGAGCACGGCTGTGCCGCTGGGGCGGCTCGAACTCGTTCTCCTGCCGGCCGCAGTGGTCGCGATGTGGCTGCCATGGTTCTATCCCGGCGCCGCGTTTCGCTGGGACGACGGCCGGCCGCTGTTCGTCCCGCATCTGTTCTTCGGAACGCTCGCCTATGCGGTAATGTTTCTGGCGGCGATGCACGCGCTGCTGATGGCAGCGCTCGAACGACGACTGAAGCCGCGCCACGGCGAGCCGCTTGGCTGGCTGGACCGCCTGCTGACGGGCGGCGATGCCGCGACGCCGCCGCTGATGGTGCTCGAGCGGACGCTATTCCGCTTCATCGGCACCGGATTCCTGCTGTTGCTGGCCACGACCGTGACCGGACTCGTTTTCTCGGAGGAGACGTTCGGCCGACCGTTGCTGATCGAACACAAGACCGTGTTCTCCTTGATCGCAACTGCCTTTTTTGGTTTTCTGCTCACCGGCCGGCGGCTGCGGGGCTGGCGCGGTCGAAGGGCGTTGAAGCTCGCCACTTGGGGATTCGCGCTGTTGTTGCTGTCCTACGTCGGCAGCCGGTTTGTGCTCGAGGTCGTCCTCAAGCGAGTTTGAATCATCCAGGCCGTCGGCCTGACAGGGCCATTCGTTGAAGTACCTGATCTGGATCGGATTGGCGATCGCCATCCTGCTGCTGATCCGCCTGGTCACCCCGGTCAAACGCCGGCGCAACGAGGTCCGATCGGCGGCTTCGGGCCGTGGCGACGGCCGCGGCCGCGCCGCCGATCGTGGCCGGGACGCCGTTGATCGCGGCGGCCGCCAGGAACTGATGATGCGCTGTAGCCTCTGCGGGGTGCACGTACCCTCGTCCGACGCGGTGTTCGCCCGCGGCCGCGTCTACTGCAGCACCGGACACCGCGACGCCGACGAGCGCGACGGCGGCGCCGCCGGTCGCGCCGACGGTCGTACCGACGGATCGGAAGACCGCACGTGACCTCCCGGTTGGCCGGCTACCTCTCGCAACCGACTCCATCTTTCTGGCGCTCATTGCGCCACCTCGCCGATTCGCGGGTGGTGGTCGCGTTGCTGTTGCTCGGCTACGTCCCGTACGTCGCCAGCGGCGCGGCGCTCCCGTTGCAGTTCGACCGCCCGGCGTTCCTCTGGGCGGGTGGCGCCTACGCGATCGTCGCGGCCGGTTTTTCGCTCTGGGTCCGGGCGAGCCAGCGCAACTTTCAGGTCCAGTTGCTCGGCCAGATCCTGTTCGACATCGCCTTGATCAGCCTGATCATGAGCGCTGCCGGTGGCGCAAAGAGCGGGCTGGGGGTGCTGATGATCACGCCTACCGCGGGCGCCGCCATCCTGTCGACGCGGCCAGTGGCGCTCGGCATTGCAGCCACAGCCTCGCTGGCGTTGCTGGGCGAGAGTGTCTGGCGGTTGTTGACCAGCGACGGCCTGAGCGCTCTCAACGCCGACGGCAGCCTGTTCATCTCTGCGGTGATCAGCGCAACGTTGTTCTTCCTCGTGCTCTTCGTCAACCTGCTGGCGCGCCGGCTGAATGCCCAGGAGGACCTGGCCCGGCGCCGCGGCGAGGACCTGCGCAATCAGCTTGCGATCAACCAACTGGTGATCGCCGAACTCGGCGACGGCGTAGTGGTCCTCGACGGCACCGGCACGGTCAAGGCCGTCAATCCGAAGGCGCGCGAGATGCTGGGCGGCGCCGACGAGGCCGAGATCATGGCCGGCAACCGACGCACGCTCGAGACCCTGCGCGCGCTCGCCGCCTCGCGCCAGCTCACGGCCGACATCGGCATGGCCGTCGCGCGCGGTGGAGTGCGCCGCCTTCGCGCCCGAATCCTGAGCGTTCCCGACGGCCAGGCGCGGCTTGGCCACGGTTCCGATCGGGTCATCCTGCTCGAGGATCTGGCCACGGTCGACGAACGCGCGCAGCAGCTGAAGCTCGCCTCGATGGGCCGGATGTCGGCCTCGATCGCGCACGAGATTCGCAATCCGCTCGGAGCAATCCGCCATGCCGGCGGGCTGCTGGCCGAACAGGTGGTCGAACCACGGCTCAAGCGGCTGACCCAGATCATCGAGAAGAATTCGGTGCGGATCGATCGCATCGTCGAGGACGTGCTGTCGATCTCGCGCCGGTCGGCGGCCCGCGAGGCGATCGACCTGCCGTCGTTCTTCAGTGTGTTCCTGCCCGAGTTCGTCGATCAGAGCGGCTGCAGTTGGGAGCGGATCACCGTCGCACTCGAGTCCCCCGACCCGATCCAGTTCGATCCGAACCACCTGCGCCAGGTGCTGGTCAACATCCTCGGCAACGGCTTGCGCTATGCCACCGACAGCGAAGGAGCGATCCTCGTACTGTGGACCGTCGAGCCGGACGCGCCGGGTCAGGCAGGGTCACCGCGGCTGCGCGTGTTCGACGACGGGCCCGGCGTGGCCGAGGACCAGCGGCAACTGCTGTTCGAACCGTTCTTCACCACCGATGCGCGTGGCACGGGCCTGGGGCTGCACATGGCCCAGGAGTTCTGCCAGGCGAACGGCGCGCAGTTGCGCTACGAGTCCGCGGTCCGCGGCGAGCGCGACGCGACCGCCGACGCGGCCGATGAGTCGGCGATCGGCGGCGCCGGACCGGCCCGCTACAGCGGGTCATTCGTGATCGAGCCGATCGCCCGCGAGGAGCCGCGCTTGCCGCCGCCCGCTGTGGCGGGCCACCGCGCTCCCGCGGCCACCGTGGCCCCCCGCGCCGCGGCGGCCAGGAACAGGACATGGCAGCAACCGAAACAGACGGCGTGAGGACCGTCGGCCGCGGCGTTCGGGTCGCGCGGGTCCTGGTCGTCGACGACGAGGAGAACCTGCGTGAGTTGCTGGAGCTGACGCTCGTCGGGATGGGGCTCGACGTCGATTCGGCGCCCGACCTCGCGGCGGCACGGCGGCTGCTCGGGCTGCATCGCTACGCCTTGTGCCTGACCGACATGCGTCTGCCCGACGGCAATGGCCTCGACCTCGTCACCCTCATCGGCCGCGAGCAGCCCGAGACGCCAGTGGCCGTCATCACCGCCTACGGCAGTGCCGACAATGCTGTCGCTGCCTTGAAGGCCGGAGCGTTCGACTACCTGGCCAAGCCGGTGGCGCTCGACGCGCTGCGGGCACTGGTACGGTCGGCGCTGAACCTCTCCGGCCGCGACCCCCGTGACGCCGGCAACAGCGGCAATGCCGGCAACCCGGGCGCCGGCGACGTCACCGACGTCGCCGATATCAGCGACATCGGCTACCGGCCACCGCGGTCGGCCGCGGCCCGCGGCGACGGTGCGTCCGCGGCGTTGCCGCGCGGCCCCCGTGCCAGCGCTCGGTCCACGGGACGCGGGCCATCGCTGCTCGGCGAATCCGCTGCGATCGCCGCGGTGCGCGCCAGCATCGCGCGGATGACGCGCAGCATGGCGCCGGTCGCGATCACTGGCGAGTCGGGGTCGGGCAAGGAACTGGCGGCGCGGCTGATCCACGAACAGGGCGCACGCGCTGCCGGGCCGTTCGTCGCGGTCAACTGCGGCGCGATTCCCGAGACCCTGATGGAGTCGGAGTTCTTCGGCTACCGCAAAGGCGCGTTCACCGGCGCCGACTCGGATCGCGCCGGTTTCTTTTCGGCGGCCGACGGCGGCACCCTGGTCCTCGACGAAGTCGCCGACCTGCCGCTGGCGATGCAGGTCAAGCTGCTGCGTGCCATCCAGGAGAAGCGCGTACGCAAGGTCGGCGCCGTCGCCGAGGAACCCGTCGACGTGCGCATCATCAGCGCCACCCACCAGGATCTCGCGCGCTGCGTGACCGAGGGGCGGTTCCGTCAGGATCTGTTCTACCGGCTCAACGTGATCGAACTGCGGATGCCGGCGCTGCGCGAGCGGCGTGAGGACATTCCGGCACTGGCCGGGGCGATCCTCGAGCGGCTGGCGGGCCCTCCTGCCGCTGGTCCGCTGCCTCGGCTGTCGAGCGTGACCAGCCGCTTTCTCGAGAGCTACGATTTTCCCGGGAACGTGCGCGAGCTCGAGAACATCCTCGAGCGTGCGCTGGCGTTCTCCGACGGTCGCGTGATCAACGTCGAGGACCTGGGGTTGCGGCCGAGCGTTGCCGAGGTCCTGGAGCGCGAGTCGGCCACGGCCCACAACGCAGCCGCCAGCGCCATTGCCGCCGACGCCGCCGGCCGCACGGCGCACAGCTCGTCGAGGGTGGCTGTGCCCGGTGCCAACGACGTCGCCGGGGCGGCCGGTGCTTCCGCTGTCGCAGGTGCTTCCGCTGTCGCAGGTGCGGCCGCTGTCGCAGGTGCGGCCGGTGTTGCAGGTGCGGCCGGTGTCGCAGGTGCGTCCGCTGTTGCCGGTGCCGTTGATGCGACCGGTGCTGCCGGCGTTGTCGCCCTCGATCGGCGGACGACTGCCACCGAGGCGGCTCCGGGCGCCGATGACGGCAGCGCCGCGGCACTGCTCGACGGGGCCGGTGTGCCGCGGTCGTTGCCCGACTACCTCGATCGGCTCGAACGCGAGGCGATCGGACGCGCGCTGGTCAAGACGCGACAGAACCGGACCGCCGCGGCGCGTGAGCTGGGCATCACCTTCCGTGCGCTGCGGCACCGGATGCAACGGCTGGGCATCAACTGACGGTCGCCGGGGGGCGCGATGGCGGTGACCGAGGAAGGCGGGTGGCTACCTTGGGCGCGGCACGTGCCGAGTCCCAACGAGGACGCGCGGCCCGACGCGGTCGCGATCGATACCGTCGTCATCCATCACATCAGCCTGCCTCCCGGCTACTTCGCCGGCGATGCGATCGAGCGTTTGTTCACCAATCGCCTCGACGGCAATGCCGACCCTTCGTTCGCTGCGATCGCGACACTGCGAGTCTCGTCACACTTCCTGATCCGACGCCATGGCGGGTTGGTGCAGTTCGTGGCCACCGATCGACGCGCGTGGCACGCCGGCGTCTCGACGATGCTCGGACGGCAGCGCTGCAACGACTTCTCGATCGGGATCGAGCTCGAAGGGGACGGCGAGCGCGCATTCACTGCCTCGCAGTACGGTAAGCTCGATCGCTTGCTGGCCGAGTTGTGCCAGCGTCACCCGCTGCGTTGGGTCGCTGGTCATAGCGATATCGCTCCCGGCCGCAAGAGCGATCCGGGCCCGCGGTTCTCGTGGGCACGACTGGCGACCGTCATGGCCGCGACCGGTCTCGTGCGCCCGTTCGACGATTCCCGATGACCAGCTTGCGCGCGCGGCGCGGGCCCCTCCGCAGGCGCTTCCGGATGGCCGGTGAGCGCACGGCAACACCCCGGCGAAAAATGCGCTCTGGAGTTTGCAGTTCCCGGCCCCGAGCGCTACAATTAGTCCTTCGTCGAGACGTCAAACACTAGCTGTAGTGGTTATCGACGGAACGGCCCGGGGAGCGGGGCGCGCCAGCGTCACGCCGAGAATACGAAGACCAGAGACAACAAACTGCACCGGCATTGCCCGCTCTTTGCGGTTCGATCCGGCGCCGTTACGAGGACCGGCAGCGACCACGCCTTCACCACCCGCGCGCATCGATCGGCGCGATCCGGACCGCCAGTCGCGCGTCCGGTCGCTGCCGGCGGCGGGGATCAGGTACCGACGCTCATTCGCCGAGGAGACGCAACACCAGCAACAACAGCAGCACCACCTGATCCGGGTTCTCCCGGCAGACCGGCGGTGACCGGTCGATCACAGCAGGCCCGCGACAATTCGGGCGCAGACAGTCAACGGACGAGGGATTCACAGATGCAACGGACGGGTCAATCCATTCGGACGGCCGCAGCGGGTCGTGGCGTGGTTCAGGTCGACGATGGCGCGCCGGTCGGTACGGCCGGCCGCAGCGGCGGCGCGATCGGCAGTGGGCTCGACGCCGGCGCGGCGAGCGCCGGGCGGGCGGCGACCTTCGACGAGTTCAAGGTGATCCGCCGTAACGGGGCAGTGGTCGCTTTCACGCCGGAGAAGGTCGCCATCGCGATGACCAAGGCGTTCCTCGCAGTCAACGGCGGACAGGGCGCGGCCTCGTCGCGGATCCGCGAACTCGTCCGCGAGTTGACCGACAGCGTCGTTGCCGGCCTGATCCGGCACAAGCCCGGCGGTGGCACCTTTCACATCGAGGACATCCAGGACCAGGTCGAACTGGCGCTGATGCGCTCGGGCGAGCACGACGTGGCCCGCGCCTATGTCCTCTATCGCGAGAAGCGGGCCCAGGAACGAGCGGCCAAGCGCGAGCCGACGCGGGGGGTGGCGGCCACGATCCAGGTCACCGACGGCGGTGTACAACGCCCGCTCGACCTGGCGGCGCTGACGGCGCTGGTCGAGACCGCGTGCCGCGACCTGGGCGACGGGGTGGCGGCCCGCCCCGTGCTCGACGAGACGATGAGGAACCTCTACGACGGGGTGCCGCTCGAAGAGGTCTACAAGTCGGCGATCCTGTCGGCCCGCTCCCTGATCGAGAAGGATCCGGCATACAGCCAGGTCACGGCCCGGTTGCTGTTGCACACGGTGCGGCGCGAGGTGCTCGGCGAGGAGGTCACGCACGAGCAGATGCGCGAGCGCTACGCCGAGTACTTCCCCGAGTTCATTGGCCGGGGGATCGCGGCCGAGCGGCTCGACGAGCGGCTGGCGCAGTTCGATCTCGAACGGCTCGGCGCTGCGCTAGAGGCCGAACGTGACTTCCAGTTCACCTACCTCGGTCTGCAGACGCTGTACGACCGCTACTTCCTTCACATCGACGAACAGCGGATCGAACTGCCGCAGGCCTTTTTCATGCGCGTGGCGATGGGGCTCGCGCTGAACGAGATCGACCGCGAGGCCCGGGCGATCGAGTTCTACCAGCTGCTCTCGAGCTTCGACTTCATGAGTTCGACCCCGACCCTGTTCAACGCCGGCACCCAGCGCTCGCAGCTGTCGTCGTGCTACCTGACCACGGTCTCGGACGACCTCGACGGCATCTACGAAGCGATCAAGGAGAACGCGCTGCTGGCCAAGTACGCCGGCGGCCTCGGCAATGACTGGACCCGGGTCCGGGCGATGGGCAGCCACATCAAGGGCACCAACGGCAAGAGCCAGGGCGTGGTGCCGTTCCTCAAGGTCGTCAACGACACGGCGGTGGCCGTCAACCAGGGCGGCAAGCGCAAGGGCGCAGTCTGTGCCTACCTCGAGACCTGGCACCTCGACATCGAGGAGTTTCTCGAGCTGCGCAAGAACACCGGCGACGATCGCCGCCGGACCCACGACATGAACACGGCCAACTGGATCCCGGACCTGTTCATGCGGCGAGTCGCCGAGGATGGCCAGTGGACGCTGTTCTCGCCGTCGGACGTGCCTGACCTCCACGACCTCGTCGGCCAGGCGTTCGAGCGCGCCTATCTCGGCTACGAGGCCAGGGCCGAGTCGGGCGACCTGAAGCTGTTCAAGCGCGTGCCGGCGATGGCGCTATGGCGCAAGATGCTGTCGATGCTGTTCGAGACCGGGCATCCGTGGATCACGTTCAAGGAT
>JBEVJQ010000427.1:0-4639 GCA_040510055.1 Burkholderiaceae bacterium
AGGGTCAGGTCGAGGCGGCTACTGCCTGACCTGGCCGACTTTCTCGAACGTCCTCGGATCGAAGAAGGCCTCGGTACGCTGGCCCTTCTCGTCGAAGCCGTAGACCTCGTAGCAGCCGTTGAAGTCCTTGACCTGCCGCACGCGCCAGCCCTCGGCGACCAGCTTGCGCTGCAACTCCATCTGGCCGCGCATCTGCTCCTTGGGCACCGGTGCGCAACGGACCTTGTCGTGATCGACGTACTGCGCCGTCGCCGCCAGCGGCGCGGCGAGGGCCGCGGCAACCGCGGCAGCGGCAACTCCGATGCCGAGCCGGCCCGGCCCTGGGGCGACCCGCCTTCGCTGCGTCACGGGCGGTGACGGGATCGACGGGCGCGGATGGGATGTCGTCATGCTGGAGTCCCCGGGTGGAACGGGCGACGGCTGCACACCTCAGGTGTCGAGCCAGAGTCGCAACAGGTTGTGGTAGGTCCCCGTCAGCCCGATGAGGGCGGGGTCGGCATCGCCGTGCCGGCTGCGCAGATCGCGAAGATGGTTGTCCATCTCGAACAGCAGTCTGCGCCGGTCGTCGCCGCGGACCATGCTCTGGATCCAGAAGTAGCCGGCGAGGCGGGTCCCGCGCGTCACCGGCAGCACCCGGTGGACGCTCGTGCCCGGATAGAGGACGAGGTCACCGGCGGGGAGCTTGACCCGATGTTCGCCGAAGGTGTCGTCGATGACCAGTTCGCCACCGTCGTATTCATCCGGTTCGCTGAGGAACAGCGTGCAGGACAGATCGGTCCGGACCCGCCCTGCCCCGTCGCGCAGGTAACGGACGGCGCTGTCGACGTGGCTGTCGAAACGGTTGGCCCCGTCGGCATAGCGGTTGAACAGCGGCGGCGATACCTGCTTCGGTAGCGCCGCCGAGAAGAACTCTGGGTTGCGTTCGAGGCCGGCGAGCACCAGCCGCTGGACCGCTCGCGTCGGCTCACAGTCCTCGCGAAGCTGGGTGTTGTGCTTGGCCCGCGCCGACTGTTCGCCAGCGGTCAGGCGACCATCCTGCCACGGCGCGTCGCGCAGGATCTCGCGCGCGCGGGCGAGATCGTCGGGTGTGAGGACGGCGCGGACGTGGAGCAGCATCGCGCGCCGATGGTAGCAAGCGTTGCGCGACCGGGGCGATCGAGCGGGTCCCTCGCCCGGCAGCGACCAGCCCCGGTCCCGGGCTCAGTTCGGCGTCGACACCGGCGGCGGCGGTAGGGGTTGCCCGCCGGGCCCGGCGCTGAAGTCGAGCGGGCTCTCGGGCGGCTGCTGGCCGACGCCGGGCTTGGTCCAGTCGCAGACGCCGGTGGCGAACACGGCCTGCAGGCGCTGCAACTGCTGGGGATCGAGCCGGTCGCCATACTCGGCCGGATCGATCGGACGCAGCTGGCACTTGAGGACGTTCTCCGCCAACGGCCCGCCGGCCACCTGCCTGGGCGACGACGACGGCTTCAGAAATGGGTCGGCATCGCAGGCCGCGGGATCGGTGACCGGAGTCGACTGCGCCTCGTCGGTCGACAATAGGCAAAAGTCGGCTGTCGATGGCGGCCGGGCGGCCCGGACCTTCTGCTCGATGGTGGTCGCGCTCGCATCGGCCTTGACCCGGGTCAGCCATTCGTCCATCGCGACCAGACTTCGCCCGACAAGGGTCGGCGAGACGAGCCCGCCGCGGCCGACACGCCACAGCGCCTGGCTGCCGTGATCGCCGACCTCCTTGTCGAGCCGGTCACGGATCGAAAAGCTGCGCCAGACGAAGTGGATCGGGGTTCGGCTTGGTCCCGCCGTGCCGGGCTGCGTGATCAGCGCCGAGTCGTCCCAGCCGCGCAGGTCGATGACCGCCGTCTTCGCGAGGTTGCGACCGCTCATCACGAGCCCGGCGCGATAGGCGATCGACAGCGCCGGCGGGTCGGCGGTCGTGCGTGCCGGCTGCAGGTTGCTGTCCTGATCGATGCCGCCGGCGATCTCGTTGAGCGTCACGAACTCCTCGGCGCTGATCGCGTCCGACAGCAGCGCCTTCAGCCCATACTGGACGCCGACGTTGTCACGGGTCTCCAAACTGCGTATACCGCCGGGAGCCTTGCCCCAGATCGAGCTCGCCCAGTCCCAGCCGTTGCAGCGCGCGCCACCGGGATGGGTGCCGGGGTCGTAGACGAGGCTCGCTGGGAGCTCGCAATTGTTGGTGGCCGGAAACGGCGTGGCGATCGCGCCGCTGGCGTTGTCGACCACGACGCGCTGGACGTAGTTGCCGACCTTGGCATTGCTGCCGTACGCGTTGTACCCCCCATGGCACCCGGTCTGGTCGGGATGGCCGTTGATGGCGGCCTTCTTCGCATTGACCAGATCGGGCGTTGCCGCGGCCATCAGCGCGACCCACTCCGGCTTCTGATAGGCCTCGACCAATTGGACGCAGTCGCTGACCTCGATCGCCGTGGTCTCGGAATCGGGAAAGGCGCAGGCGATGGTGACGCCGTCGAGCTGCCCAGGGGCGATCGAAGCATTCATGTTCGAGTTGATCGAGCCGCCCGAGCAGCCGCTGCCGATGGTGAACCGGATCGGGCCGTAGCTGTCGCCGATGTGCTCCTTCATCATCATGACGGTCTCGGTCATCGACACCCGATTCGAGTTGGCATCCGAGTCGGTCATGCTGTTCATCGCCACCATATAGCCGCGAGCGAGCGCCAGGTCGCTGGCGGACCAGGCGATGGCCGGCCGGTACTGGCGCCGGGGCTGGCCGGTGCTGGCCCCGAACTGGTAGAGCAGCTTGCCGTTCCACTGCGGTTGCGGCGCCGTCGCCGCCCACGCCGGCTTGGTCGGGTCGTGCAGCACGGCGATGTCATAGATGCCGCGATTCATCGTGCCGCGCTCGACGCGAACGATGTAGGGGACGGCGACGCCGCCGTCGGTCGTCGTCGACGCCAGGTCGGCCGGCGCGGCCGCCGCCGGGTCGTACGGCTTGAAGCACGGATTGGCCGGTGGTGGCGCCGAGGTCGGCGGATTGGCGTTGCCGAAGGCGACGGTCGGCGACGGATCGGGCAGCGACGTCGAGCAGCCCGCGGCCGTCGAGCGATACCAGAGCTTGTCTTCGGTGGCGATGCTGCACTGTGCGTCGGTCGCCGGCGTGCCGAGTCCGCTGGCGTTGGTGGCCGGGGTGTTGTCGGTCGCGCCCTGGGGCTGGGGCGTGGCGCAGAAGAACGGCGTGACCTGCGCCCCCGAGATCACCGGCCCCGTGCGCGGGGCATTGGTGATCGTCAGGCTCGCCGCGCGCCCGGCATCGCTCTCGGCGACAATCACGTTGGCGCCGTCGGCCAGGCCGGTCACGAGGCCGACGATCCGGCCATCGGTGCGACGGGCGAAGGCGTCGGAGACGTCGCGACCCTTGGCCGTTACCTTCAGCGTGTTGTACGTGGTGCGCCCAGGGGGCAGGACGATCTCGACCAGGGCGTCGCCGCCGCTGACGAGGTCGGCACGGTTCGAGAGGGTGCGGATCGTCAGCGGTGCGCTGGCGCCGCCATCGCCGCCACCCCCGTTGCCGCTGTTGCCGTTGCTGCCATTGTTGTTGTCGTTGTCGTCGTCATCGCCGCAGCCGCCGAGGGCGGCGGCGAGCACCAGCGCCAGCATCAGTGGCACCGGCCGCCGGATCGACGCGCGCCTGCCTGTCCTGCCGCTGGAACGCGGCGGCTGGCTGCGACGCGGCGAGGCCGTGATCAACGAGAAATGGGCAGCGGGCTCCGCTGACCCGGCTGACGGACGAAGCATGTCTTGTCTCCTGCCGTGTGGCGACGCGCGGACGCCCTGTTCGGCGAAACCGCACCGACTGCAAGCGCGAGTATGCGCGGCCGCTGCTCGGGCCGCATCGTTCGGCAGACCGCCTTCCCGGCCGTCGGCCGCCGGCTCAGCGCCGGCGCGGATCGAGGACGTCGCGCAAGCCGTCACCCAGCAGGTTGAACGCCAGCACCAGCAGGAAGATCGCCAGGCCGGGCCAGATCGCCATCCACGGCGCTTGCTCCATGTAGTTCTTGGCAGTGTTGAGCATGCTCCCCCAACTGGGCGCCGGCGGCTGCTGCCCGAGGCCGAGGAACGACAGGCTGGCCTCTGCAATGATCGCGGTGGCGATCGCCAATGTCGCCTGGACGATCAATGGCGCGATCACGTTCGGCAGCACGTGGCGTACGGCGATCCGCCACGGTGGATTGCCCAGCGCCCGCGCGGCCTCGACATAGTCTTCGACCTTGACCTGAAGCACCTGGGCGCGCGTCAGTCGCACGAAGATCGGCGTGGCTGAGATCCCGATCGCGATCATCGCATTGGTCAGGCTGGGACCGAGGAACGCGGCCAGCGCAATCGCCAGGATCAGGAACGGACAGGCGAGGAAGGCGTCGGTGATCCGCGAGATCAGGCCATCGACCAGGCCGCCGACGAAGCCGGCCAGCAGGCCGATCGGTACGCCGACAGCGATCGAGATCGACACCGAGACCACGCCGGCCAGCAACGACGCGCGGGTCCCCCAGATGACGCGCGACAACACGTCGCGGCCGATCTCGTCGGTGCCGAACCAGTAGCTGGCCGATGGCGGCTTGCGGATCGCGCCCCAACTGGTGGCCACCGGATCGTGCGGCGCGATCCA
>JBEVJQ010000428.1:0-26210 GCA_040510055.1 Burkholderiaceae bacterium
GAAGCGGATCGGGTGGCGCCGCTTGCCTCTGCTGTGAATCGGTAACCCCTGCCCGGGATGGTCGTGATCGCCGTCGGCCCGAGGAGTCGGCGCAGCGCGTGGATGTGGACCTGAAGGTTGTTTTCCTCGACCACGAGATTGGGCCAGACGGTGTCGAGCAGCTCGTGCTTGCTGACTACGCGGTCACTGCGTTCGATCAGCGCGACGAGCAGGTCGTAGGCGCGGGCGCCGACCTGCACCGGACGGCCGCGGACGAGCAGCCGCCGGGCGTCGGGCTGGAGTTCGAATTCGGCGAAGCGCAGGACGGCTGAGGACATGGAGTGGGTTGGGCAGGAAGGCTCGATACGGGCGCCATTTCAGCGCCTTAGCGGGAGACTCGCCAAGCCGCGGAAGTAGGGGTTCTGCAGCCACCGCGGTTCGCCGGCAAGCGCGGGACCGGGCGCGGGGATCGCCGCGAGCAGGCGGTCGAACAGCACCGGAGCGACCTGCGCGACCATCGACGCGCCAATGCAGTAGTGGATGCCGCGACCGAAGGCGTAGCTGTCCCTGATGTCGAACTGGCGTTCGATATCGAACGTCTCGCTGTCATGACCGAATACTGTCTCGTCGCGGTTGGCCGATCCGTAGACCACCGTCACCAGGTGTCCTTCGGGGATCTCTTCTCCGTTCAAGGCCAGTCCCTTTCGGCCGGCGATCCGGTCGGCCATCTGGAACGGGGAATCGAATCGCGCCATCTCGAGGATCGCCCGGCGGCGGCGCTCGAGGTCGAAGCCACGGAATCGCTCGAAGGCGCCCTCGTGCCGCAGCAGGTTGTACAAGCCACTTCCGAGCAGGAAATCGGTGGACAGGTAGCCGCCCATCACGAACTGCCCGGCCGTGAGCAGTGTCTCCATCAAGTCCATCGACATGCCGTCGCCGTGCAGGCGCTCGAACAGCCCAGGCTCGGCGCGATGCGTCGGGCACAACTGCATCAGTTCCCTGGCGAGCGCAAGGCGGGCGACGTCGCCGCGGGCAACCTCGCCCGCTGGCCGCATCGAGTCACCGCTGAGCAGGATCGTCTCGGCGAGCTCACCGAAGGCCTCCCACCGGGTTTCGGGTATGCCGAACAGACTCATGAAGACGTCACGGGTCGCACGCCGGGTGTAGGCGCTGACGGCCTCGAACTCGGCTCCCGGGATGCGGCGCAGAGCCTGGTCCCCCAGCATCCGCGCCAGCGAACCGGCGTCGCGGGTCGCCAGCGGGAAGATCGCGTCCAGCTCCGAGCGGACCAGGTCGTGGCGCGGGGGATTCATGTAGAACAGCCCCTGGTGGTCGTGCTTGCGCTCCTCACTCGGACTGGTCGCCTTCGGCGCGTTGCGGCGAGGGGCACCGGTCGGCATCCCGGAGACGAACGATCGCGGCTTCAGGTAGTCATCCTTGGCATCACAGACCTTGTCGACCCACTCCTTGGTGAAGACCCAATAGCTTCGATAGCTGCCGTACTGGACCAGGGCAACGGGCTGGCTGGCTCGGAACCGGGCATAGAACCGATACGGGTCGGCGAGGAAGGCAGGGTCGCGCGGACTGAACTCGTCCCCGGGCCTGAGGTCCGCGATCCGTTGGCTTCGCGCCGGCGCTACGACCGGTGCCGGTTCGCCTTCGAATCCGGCGCCATCTGCCAGGCAGCGCAGTCCGGCGATACCGGGGACGAACAGGTAGACGCTGCCACGCGTCGTCACCAGCCGGGGTAGGTCGATACTGATCGGTGCGCCGTCGCGGCGGGGAATCTCGAACCGCCCGTTTCGCCTGGTGTCGGGGTCGTTCTTCTCGGGCGTCCCGATGATCGGGTCCTCGGTTCCGCGGATGCCGCTCGCATGAATATCGCCGCGCCCCCACTGCTGGAGCAGGAACTCGTACTGGTGCTCGAGGTCGCTGCAGATGAACAGCCCGAAGAGGCCGCGCTCGTCCTTGCCCTTGCCCTTGCCCTGGTCCTGGTCGAGACCCTTGTCCTGGTCCTTGTCCTGATACTTGCCCTGGCCCTTGATTCGGCCCTTGGCCGGGCCCTTGTCCTGCTCCTTGTCACCGGACCACGGCGGCCCGTACGGCATCCCGCGACGGATGATCCGGCGCGTATGGGGCTTGCCGACAACCCGGGCGCTGCGCGGATTCATCCGCCGGACATGCGCGCCGATCGGACAGATGAATCCCTTTCGGTCGTCCTCGATCCGAGGGCCCATCGGGTCCGGTTGCCGGTAGTCGAACGCATTGAGCGCGGACCGCTGAGAAGCCGGCGGCGGATCGGCGTCGGCCGGCAGGCGGTCGCCCTGGAAATAGACCTCCTCATCGCGTAGCCGTTGGCCGTTGCGCCATCTGCCCATCAGCTTGGCGGCGACGTACTCCTCGTGGAGGCGACGACCGTCGACTTCGACATTCGAGATCAGGCCCTCGAACGCGGCGACGTCCTGTTTCATCACCCGCACGGCCGCGAAAGTGCCGTTCTGGCACAAGCCCTTCGCCATCTGCCGCAGCGACTTGCCACCGTAGACGTCGGTCAGTTCCTCGCCCAGCAGGAACTGGCCGAGGCCGACGGTGGGCTGGTTGTCCGGATACTTGTCGTGCTGATCGTTGCCGTTGCCCGCAGTCGCTTCCTGGCGGTTGGCTCGGTCCTCGTCGTCTTCGGGGCTGACCGCGATTCGCGGCTGGGCGATCCCTTCGCTGTAGCCGAAATGGACCTTGCCCTCGGGCAGGGCGCCGGCCTCGCCGTTGTAGACCACCTTCAGGCCGTGGTCATCGGCCTCTCTCTGAAGCCGGGAGCACGCCTCCTCGAACTTCCGATCACTACTCGAACCCTGGTCGCCGAAACGGTAGAGCGAGACCAGCAGGTGAATCGGTTGCGAAGGGTGGCCCAGGACCCACTCGCTGGGGGCACTGTCGCCCCAGTCGCCGTTGGCCGCGGCGCGCCGCGGATTGGCCGGCCCTTCGAGGAATGCGGTGGGAAAGCGATCGAGAACGGTCGCCGGCACCTCGAGCGCCTTCAATCCATGGGCCGTGAAGCCGACGCAGACGCACGGATCGGGCGCGCTGGAATAGTTCCAGCTCGAATCGGTGGTGATCTTGAGTTCGCTTCCGTCGACGCCCTCGACCAGCCGGTTCAGGAACGATCGCGCGTTCGCCGCACCGCTGCTCCCGCTTGCGATCTGCAGGCCGTAGTGCCGGGCGAAATTCCAGTGCCGCGTGTGCAGGACGTTGCCCTGGACGTCCGCGCGGACGTAGCGCTTCGGCTCGGCATTGCGGAACCAGCCCAGGTCCCAGCCCAGCCGGTCGACGGCATCGTTGGGCGCCGTTTCGAGAATATCGATCGTCGTCAGGCCGGGATAAGCACTGAACAGGAATTCGTCGTCGACGATCGGATCCGGAGGCCGGATGACGATCTGGTTGTTCTTCTCGACGAACGCCATGAAGGCATCCGGATGGTTGCGAATTGGCAACGGTGGCGCGTCCTTCACGAACGCGAGCATCGCGTCGAAAACGTCGCCAAGGGTGATGGCAAAGTCGAGCACGTAGTTGCGAATCGGGCCGTCGAACTCGGTGACGACGACCAACGAGCTGTTGCCTCGAACCGGCAGGAAGCGGGCGAAGTGGACGAATCGCAGGGCCCGGAGTGCGGTGCGCGTCCGGTCGCGCGCGTCCCGAAGTCCGGCAAGCAACACAGGCATTTCCCGCGGGTCCTTCAACTCCAGGGTGAGGTTCAGGGCATTCGAGACCTGGGTCGGGCCATTGCCCATTCGCGGGATCCTTTGCGTCGGCTGGCGCCTCGATAGAGGGGCGTGTCGGGCCGGATAGTGACACGTCGCTCGCGCGGGCAGCAACGGAGCAGATCCCCCCTCGGAATGAATTAAGAACGTTTAAGGCCTAGCCCAAAGCGACTAAATCGGGCAAGCCCTAGAGTGCAAACATTCGTTCCGGGAGTAACCATCGTTCACGGTGAACTTTTCGGCCCGAATCACCGACTAAGCAAGCAGCCCGAGAGACGTTGGAGAAAAGACCATGAACACCCTGCAACCCGTTCGCTTCCAGGACGTCGACCGATCCCGCGACGCGGCTTTCGCCTTCGTCGGCCGTGACGACTCCTCGGCCCTGGTCGGCGGCCCGGACCTGCGGTGGCCGAACCTGTACCTGGCGGTGCTCGACGAGGTCAACTACGGACTGATCCTCGTTCGCCGCGATGGCGAGGTACTGTTTGCGAACCGCGCAGCGCGGCGCGAGTGCGGGCCCGATCAACCGCTCGGCATCGAACTGAACCGGCTGACATTGCGTTCGGCGGGCGAGAAAGAGCGGATGAACCGCGCGCTGGCCGATGCCTGCAACGGCCGCCGGACCATGGTCGACCTCGGCAGCCTCGAGCAGCGCGCCTGCCTCGCGGTGGTGCCGCTGGCCGCCGGATCGCAGCCGCCCGCGGCGCTGCTGATCCTGGGCCGCAACGGGACCGCCGATGCCTTGGCGCTGCAGCTGTTCTCGAAGGTCCACCAACTGACGCCGGCCGAATCATCGGTCCTCGCCGCCCTGTCCGAAGGACTGCGCCCGGCGCAGATCGCCAGCCAGCACGGCGTCGCCGTCTGCACCGTCCGCACCCAGATCCGCAGCATCCGGCAGAAGACCTTGACGCGCAGCATCGGGCACCTCGTGCACCTGATCGAGCGACTGCCGCCGATGGCGCTGTCGGTCAACCCGTTGTTCATGGCGCAGGCGGCCTGAAATGTCCTGGTCGCTGGATTGCAATTCGGGCCGCCGGCCGCAACGGGGATCCGGTTGTCCTCGTCCGGGGTCGAGCCGCCTGCCCGCGGCGGCGTTGAACCCCGGCGCCGACGGTCGCCGGTTCGGGCCCCGGCGTCTCGAGTCGCTGCGCCTCGCGCCGCTGCAACTCGAACGTCCTCCCCAGGTGTACCGCGCATGCAACGCACTGCGGCACCGGCCGGCGCACTGTCTGCTCGCCGCCCCTTTCAGCGTGCCGTGTTGAGTCACGAGGCCTGCGCCGACGTCCGCCTGGCGGTCACCGCGCCAGGTTGAAGAACTCGCGGCGTCCGCGCATCCCGACGATGTGCTCGGCGAGCAGGTCCAGATCCTGATCGCGGCCGACGGGGTTCAGGTTCTCGGTGTTGACGATCAGTACCGGGACCGTATCCAGGTGGTAGAAGAAACGGGAGTAGGCCTCGGACAGCGCCCGCAGGTACTCCTCGGAGATCCCCGCTTCCATCGCCAGACCGCGCGCCTGGACCCGCTCGACCAACGTGTCGGCACTGGCCTGCAAGTAGACGATCAGGTCCGGTGTCGGTGCCTGCGGCCGCAAGGTGTGGAAGATCTGGTGGTAGAGCGCGAGTTCGTCATCCGATAGCGTCAGACGCGCGAACAGGGGATCCTTCTCGAGCAGGAAGTCGCCGACGATGTGGCGGGTGAACAGGTCCTGTTGGGCGAGATCGCGCAACTGGTTGACGCGCTGGAACAGGAAGAACAACTGCGTCGGCAGCGCATAGCGGGCACTGTCGCGATAGAAGCGGTCGAGGAACGGATTGTCCTCCGGCTCCTCGAGCACCAGCTGGGCCTGGTAGCGCTCGGCCAGGCGCCGGCACAGCGTCGTCTTGCCGACGCCGATCGGGCCTTCGACGACGATGTGCCGATAGCGTTCGAATGGATTCGGCGTCACGCCGGGGACGTAGGTCGCACTCATCGACCGGCGGGTTCAGGGCGCAGGGGCACGGCCACCGCCGGCAGCCATCGTTCGCAGCGCTGGGCGGCACCTTCGGGCGAGGCCCTCAGTTGCGCCAGCAGGAAGTCGACGCGGCCACGTTGCGGAATGGCGACCGTTGGCGCGATCTCGGCCAGTGGCGAAAGCACGAACAACCGTTCATGCAGCCTAGGGTGCGGCAGGATCAGGGCGTCGCTCCGACGAAGTGCCGGCGGATCGCCGTACAGGAGGAGGTCGAGATCGAGCGTCCGCGGTGCGTTCGGCCGGCCGCGTTCGCGACCGGCCTGCTGCTCGATCGCCATGAGCGCGGCTAGCAGCGCCTCGGGCGCGAGACCGGTCGCGACCTCGATCACCTGGTTCAGGTAGTCGGGTCCGTCGCCGCCGACCGGTGAACTGCGATAGAGCGACGATTGCGCGACGATCCGCGTCTTGTCGAGCGCCGCGATCCGTGAGCCGGCATCCGCGAGCGCGCGCTCGGGGTCGCCGAGGTTGGCCCCCAGGCCGATGAAGGCGCGGTTGCCGCCACGCGTTACCGGATCGATCATCGCGCGAAGCGACCCGCGTTGTCATCGCGGGCCCGGTCCTGATCGTCGTCGCGCGTCCGATCCGCGTCGTCGTCGCGCGCTCGGTCGTCGTCGCGCACCCGGTCATCGTCGCGCGGCCGGTCATCGTCGACGCGCGACCGGTCAGCGTAGTCGCCGGCTGCGGTGGTCCGCGGCCCAGATCCCTCGTCGTCGGCCCGGGGCTTGCGGCGCCTGCGGCGCTTGCGGGCCGCCTGGCCGCTACCGCCGTCGGCGGCCTCCAGCAACTGTTCGCGCGCGGTGGCGTCGCCGTCGATGAACTCGCTCCACCAGCGACCGAGTTCGGCCGGCAACTCGCCGGCGTCGCAGCGCAGCAGCAGGAAGTCGTAGCCGGCGCGAAAGCGCAGGTGTTCGATCAGCCGCCACGCCTGCCGGCCGCGCCGCTCGAGCCGCGGCTGCATGATCCAGATCTCGCGCATGTCGGCCTGGTAGCGACGCTGGATTGCGAGCTTCTCGGCCTGGCGGTCGAGGACATCGTCGATCGCCCGGTGCAGCGCCGGGATCGGCGGCTCGCCGTGCGCCTGCTCCTCGATCCAGCGCTGCTGGACCTGGTGCCAGAGCAGCGTCGCGAACAGGAAGCTCGGCGACACCGACTTGCCGCCGTTGACGCGACGATCGGTCTGCTCGAGTGCCAGCGTCACGAAGCGCTCGCCGCCTTCCTGGGCGATGATGGCATCGAGCAGCGGCAGCACGCCATGATGCAGACCCTCGGCGCGCAACCGGCGGACGCATTCGAGCGCGTGCCCGCTCTGCAGCAGCTTGAGGATTTCGTCGAACAATCGCGCACCGGGGACGTTTTCGAGCAGTGACGCCATCGCGCGGATCGGTGCCAGCGTCGCCGAATCGACCTCGAAGCCGAGCTTGGCGGCAAAGCGGACGGTTCGCAGCATCCTGACCGGGTCCTCGCGATAGCGAGTGGCCGGATCGCCGATCATCCGCAACCGGCGGCTGCGCAGGTCCTCGACGCCGCCGAGGAAGTCGACGACCACTTCGTCGACCGGATCGTAATAGAGAGCATTGACGGTGAAGTCACGGCGCAGGGCATCGTCTTCCTGGCTGCCGAAGACATTGTCGCGCAGGACACGGCCGTGCTCGTCGGTCTGGGCATCGGGTTGCAGCGCGCGAAAGGTCGAGGTCTCGACGATCTCGCGGCCGAAGACGACGTGAACGATCTGGAACCGGCGGCCGATGATCCGTGCGCGGCGGAACAGTCTCTGGACCGCCTCGGGCCGGGCGTCGGTGGCAACGTCGAAGTCCTTGGGCTTCAGCCCCAGCAGCGAATCGCGGACGCCACCGCCGACGACGTAGGCCTGGTGGCCGGCGCCGCGCAATCCCTCGCAGGTCTTCTGCGCCGCGGCCGAGATCGCCGTCTTCGTCAATCCGAGGTCGGCGGCCGGCCAGGCCTTGCGCACGACGAAGCCGCGCGCGGCATCGGGCCGGCGGGCGACGCGTCCGATCACTTTCTTGATCAGCGCCCGGATCATTGGAACAGGTCGATCACCGGCCAGCCGCTGGCCAGCGCCCGCGCCCGCAATCCCGGGTCGGGGTTGGTCGCCACCGGATGGCTGACGCGTTCGAGCAGGGCCAGGTCGTTGCTCGAATCGGAATAGAACCAGGTCTCGTCGAACGTCGTCCAGTCGCGACCGAGTGCGCGCAGCCACTCCTCGACCCGGACCACCTTGCCTTCGCGGTAGCTCGGGATGCCGGCATGCCGGCCGGTAAACCGGCCGCCAATCCGCTCGGCGCGCGTGGCCACGAGGTGCTCGATTCCGAATGCCCGCGCGATCGGCGCGGTGACGAAGTCGTTGGTCGCGGTGACGACGGCGCAGAGGTCACCGCGAACGCGGTGACGATCGATCAGCGCGGTCGCCTCGCTGCGCAGCGCCGGTTCGATGACCTCCTCCATGAAGCGTCGATGCCAGTCGTCGAGCGCACCCGGGTCGTGCCGTGCCAGCGGTTCGAGGGCGAACGCGAGGAACTCCTCGATCACCAGCGTGCCCGCCTGGTACCGCTCGTAGAAGGCCTGGTTGCGCGCCTCGTACTGTTGCGGATCCACCGCGCCGATTCGGCCGAGGAAGCAGCCCCATTCGTAGTCGGAATCGATCGGCAGCAGCGTATGGTCGAGATCGAAGAGCGCCAGACATTGCATTGCCGCATTCTATCGGAGCCCCTCCCTGGAGGCCCGGCGCGTCTTGTCGACGCTACCGCTTTCCTCATCGTGACCGCTTTCCTCGCCGCGACCCCTCTCCTTTCCGCCACCGCTCTCCTCCCGGGGACCACCCTGCGCCCCGGAAGTGCTCTCCTGTCCGGGAGAGCTCTCCGCCCCGGGACCGCTCTCCGCCCCGGGACCGCTCGCCTCCACGGAACCGCTCGCCTCCACGGAACCGCTCGCCATCACCTGCCGCAGCAGCGCGATCGTCATCGGCCGCCGGGTCGCGAGCGACAACCGGTCGAGCCGCGCCACGATCGTCGTCAGAGAACCCATGTCGCGACGCGCGTGGCGCAACAGGTGGCCGATCAGGTCGTCGCCGAGCGCGAATCCGCGACGTCGTGCCGTCGCGGCCAGCGCCGCGGCCAGATCGTGGTCGGCCAGTGGCTGCAGCGCGAACACGATTCCCCAGGCGAGGCGGCTGGCCAGATCAGGCAGCATCGCCAGCCGCTGCGGCGGCTGCTGGCCGAAGGCGACGAGCGTACCCGTCGGCGCCGCCGTCAGCTCGTTGAAGCGATGGAACAGCCGCACCTGCCCAGCGGCGTCGAGCCGGTCGCAATCGTCGACGACGTCGAGTGTCGGATCGGCACGGGCGCCCAGCGCACGCGCCAGGTGCGTCTTGCCGCTGCCCGGGGGCCCCCAGACATAGACGGCGCGGATCGACGGTCTGTCGGGCAGCGCCCGCAGGGCTGCAACGCATTCGGCGTTGTCGCCGACGATGAAATTGTCGAAGTCCGGGGCCGGTGGCGGCCCGAAGTCGAGCAGTTGCTGTCCGGGGTCGAGCACGAGCCGCAATGGATCGGCCGCTGCCCGGTCCGGGTCGCCTGCCGCGGGCGCGCGGTCGACTGCCGAGGATTTCGGGGCGGTCACGCCGGCCGGGTTGCGAAGCCGGTCACGCTGCCGGACGGTCGCATGCGGGAAGAACCATGTTGATGATTCTAGACATGATGGGCGTCCGCCTCACTCGCCGGCGCCATCACGTCCAGGACCACTAGAATGCGCCTTCTTCGGGCTACTGCCATCGATGCCCGCCGCTGTCCCGTCATCCGGCGAGAAACACCATGTCCGGCCGCGCGCCCTCGAATCCCTCCGGCGGCGACCGCGCCGGACTGTCCTACCGGGCGGCCGGCGTCGATATCGATGCCGGCGACGCGCTGGTAGACCGGATCAAGCCGCTGGCGGCCCGCACCAGGCGGGCCGGCGTGCTCGGCGGCATCGGCGGCTTCGGCGCGCTGTTCCAGCTGCCGGCGGGGATGCGCGAACCGGTGCTGGTCTCGGGCACCGATGGCGTCGGCACCAAGCTCAAGCTGGCTTTCCTGCTCGACCGCCACGATACGATCGGCATCGACCTGGTCGCGATGAGCGCCAATGACATCCTGGTCCAGGGGGCCGAACCACTCTATTTCCTCGACTACTTCGCCTGTGGGCGGCTCGACGTGCCGGTGGCCGCGGCCGTGGTCGGCGGAATCGCCGCCGGTTGCGAACAGGCCGGCTGCGCGCTGATCGGCGGCGAGACTGCCGAGATGCCGGGGATGTATCGCGCCGGCGAGTACGACCTGGCGGGCTTCGCGGTCGGCATCGTCGAACGTGAGCGGATCATCGACGGCTCGACGATCGCAGTCGGCGACCGCGTCCTGGGGGTTGCCTCGTCGGGACCGCATTCGAACGGCTATTCGCTGATCCGGCGGGTGATCGACCGGGTCTGCGGCGTGCGCCGGGCGGTGAACGACGGCGTCGGCGACGACGTAGGCAACGGCGCCGGCAACGACGACGGGAGCACCGGCATCGGGGGAAGCGGCGCCGGGGGCAGCGGCGCCAGGAGGGACGGCGACGCCGCGGGCGCCGACGCCGCGCGCCGGTTGCTCGCCGAGCCGCTGGCCGGCCGGTCGCTCGCCGACTGGCTGATGGCGCCCACGCGGCTATACGTCAAGCCACTGCTGCCGCTGTTCGCCGATCCGGCGCGGCCGATCAAGGGGCTGGCTCATATCACCGGGGGCGGCCTGGTCGAGAACATTCCGCGGATCCTTCCCCCCGGTTGCCAGGCGGTCCTGCGCCGCGACGGTTGGCCGCGGCCCCCGGTGTTCGACTGGCTGCAGCGCGAGGGCGCCATCGCCGAGGCGGAAATGGCACGGGTCTTCAATTGCGGCATCGGGATGGTGGTGGTGGTCGCGGCCGCGCAGGCCGCGCCGGTAGCGGCTGCGCTCTCCGCGGCCGGCGAAACCGTCCATGCGATCGGAGAGATCCAGGCCCGGGACCCCTCGGCCGCGGCGACCGTGATCGTCTGACGGCGTGGCCGTTGCCCGGCGCCGCGCAGGGCTGTTCACCGTGGTGCTGTTCATTGGTGGAATCGCTGGTTGTGCTGTGAACGGTAACGCCGGCGGTTCGGTCGGCGCCAGTGCGAGCCGGACCGACCGCGCCGCCGGCCAGACCCGCCTCGGCGGCGAGGCCGGCGAGGGGCCCGCAGGCGGCGCGGCACGGGTCGGCGAGGGTGAGATTGCAGATGGCAGTGCTGCGGCTCCCGTCCCGGACTCGAAGGCGAACTACGCCTTCGAGATCGATGCGCCCGAGCCACTGGTCAGGCTGATCCGCGCCAATACCCTGCTCGGTCGCTGGCAGTATCGCGACGACTACGACTTCAGCCAGCGTGCGCTGTTCGTGCGCCGCGCGCCCGAAGAAGTCCGCCAGGTGTTGTCGACCGAGGGTTACTTCGAACCGGAGGTCGAAATCGAGGAGTCGCTGTTCAAGGTCTCGATGAAGGTCTGGACCGGGGTCCGCTCGACCGTCAACCTGGCGCGGATCCGGTTCGACGGCGAAGTGCTCGGCGTCGCCTTTGCCGCGCGCCGGCGGCAGATGGAACAGGCCTGGCCGCTGCCGGAAGGCAGTTTCTTCGACCAGCGAGCCTGGAACAACGCCAAGCGCGATCTGTTGAACGCGCTGCGCAACGAGGGCTTCCCGCGCGCGGCGATTCGCGACAGCCGGGCCGCCGTCGACCTCGAGAAAACCGCGGTCGCCCTCGAGATCACGGTCGATTCCGGTCCGCTGACGCGGATCGGCAGAGTGGTCTACAACGGACTGGACCGCTACGATCCGTCGCTGCTGGTGCCGTTGCAGCGGTTCGGTGCCGGCGACGTCTATTCGCTGCGAGCGCTGCTCGACTTCCAGACCCGGGTCCGCGATACCCGCTGGTTCACGACGGTCAACGTACTGCCGAACCTGGCCGCGCTCGAGTCCGACCCGTCGCGGCGCGACATCGACATCCGGGTCGAGGTGGTCGAGGCCCGATCCGAGCGCCTGACGCTGGGCGTCGGGTACAGCACCGACCACGGGATCCGGGGGCAGATCGGCTGGATCGACCGCAACTGGCTCGGTCGGGCCTGGCAGTTGGAGACCAGGCTCGCAGTGGACAAACTGACGCAGCAGGCCAGCATCGGCGTGCGCACGCCGCTCGAATCCGAAGGCCACTACTGGTCCGCGGGGCAAACCATCGAACGCCAGGACATCCAGAACACAGTCAACGAGACCGGCTCGCTCTTCGTCGGGCGCGGGCGCCAGTTGGGCGACATCGAATACTTCGCGTCGCTCACCTACCAGGTCGACCGCGAGATCATCCGGGCAGCGGACCGCGCGAAGACCTATACCAGCGAGCGCGCGCTGGTTCCGGGCTACTCGTGGAACATCCGCCGGCTCGACTCGCGTCTCCAACCGACCACCGGCTACACCTTCAACGCCCAGGTCTCGGGCGCGTTGGACGAGGTGATGTCGACGGCGAACTTCCTGCGCGGCTACAGCCGGACCCTGCGGTTCATCCCGATGCCGGCCGACTCGGCATTGAAGGGCGGCGTGCTGCTGCTGATCGCCGAAGGCGGTGCCGTGTTCGCCGACTCGCGCAACGGCATACCATCGCAGAACCTGTTTCGCGCCGGTGGCTCCCAGTCGATCCGCGGCTACTCGTACCAGAGCATTGGCATCCGGCGGGGCACGTCGATCATCGGCGGCCGCTACCTCGTCGCCGGTACCGTCGAATACCAGCACCCGACGCCGTTGCCGGGCGTGGCTGGTGCCGTGTTCTACGATCGCGGCGGTGTCGACGACGACTGGCGCGCGCTGCGCACCGTTGCCGGTTACGGCATCGGCGTGCGCTTGCGGACTCCTGTCGGTCCGATCAACGTCGATCTCGCGTACGGTCAGGCCGATCGCCAGTTGCGGTTCCACCTGTCGATCGGCTACACGTTCTGAGATGACCGAAGCCCACGACCGCCGCGAACGCGAAACGCCCGGTCGGCGTTCACCGGGCCGCTTCGCGCTCGGCGCTCTGGTCGCGCTCGCCGCACTGGCCGGCCTGCTGGCGTTCGCGGCGGGCCAGCCGGCCACGCTGCGCTGGATCGCTGCCCAGGCGCAGCGACTGTTCGGCGACCGACTGGCCATCGACGGCATCGACGGTTCGTTGCTCGGGCCGGCCACGGTCCGGTCGTTGCGTTGGAAGAGTGACGGCATCGCCATCGCCGTCGATCGGGCACGGCTGGCCTGGCAGCCTTCCGTGCTGCTCGAGGGGCGGGCCCGGATCGACGTAATCGAGGCCGACCGGATCGCGATCGACCTGCCCGAGTCAGCGCCCGAGCGTCCGACCAAACCGACTCCGATACGACTGCCGGACGAGATCGCGTTGCCGTTGCCGGTAACGGTCGGTCGCGTGGCCGTCGGCGACGTCGTGATCAGGCGCGGCGCCACCGAGATCGCCCGGTTGACCGGGGTCGAGTCCGGGCTGCGGATCGACGACGAGCGGATCGAACTCGCCGGCCTTGCCGCACGCGTGGCCATTCGCGGGACCGTGGTCGACGTTCAGGGCGAGGCGTCGATGCGGCCGGCCGACCCGTTCCACACCGAGGTCCGGCTGCAGGCGCGGTTGCCGCTCCAACCACAGCCGCTGCGGATCGACCTTCGCGCCGATGGTCCGCTCGCGGAACTGGACCTGCGCCTCAACACGCAGTGGTCGGGGGCCAGGCTGACCGCGCGAACGACGGCCCGGGTGCTCGACCCGCGCCCGTTGCGCCAGGTCAAGGTCGACCTCGGCGAACTCGACCTCGCCCGGATCGGCGCGGGTCTGCCGCAGACCGACATCCGTGCCGAACTGGTCGCCGACCTGTTCCCCGCGTGGGCAGGTCCGCAGCGGCGACCGCTGTTCGCCGGGCCGCTGAAGGTCGTCAATGCCTTGCCCGGCGCACTCGACAGCCATCGGTTGCCGATCGCGGTCGTCACCGCAGATACCCGCCTGGTCGATGACCGGATCGACCTGCGCTCGCTGCGCATCGCCGGGCCACCGGGCGAGGTCGTCGGCGACGGCTGGTGGTCGCCGAACGGTTTCGGCCTCGAGGCGAAGAGCGAGGCAGTCCGCGTCGAGGCGATCCTGCGCGCGCTGCGGCCACGGAAGGTCACGGTCGAGTTCGAGGCTAAGTCCGACCGGCCGATCGGCGATCGCGCGATCGATCTCGACTTCCGGGCGAGCGATGCCGACGCTGCGCTCGCGGGCGCGGGCAGCCTCCGGGGCGACTGGCTGACGATCGCCAGGGCCGACCTGGCGCTGGCGCCGCGCGCCGTAATCGCCGCCCCGCCGGCGCCGGCAGTGGCGGCACGCAAGCGCGGAAGGGCGGCAGCGACCGCGTCCGCGACGTCCGCCGGCAAGGCCGCGCTCGAGGGTCGCGTCCGCGTGGTGCCGCCGTTCGATGTCGAGGTCCGCGGCCGGGTCGGTGGCTTCGAGCCGCATCGGCTGCTGCAGATGCCCGAGATCCGGCTCGAGGGCACGTTCGCCGGCACCGGGCAACTCGGCACTGCGGCCACCGGTGGACGATTGCGCGGCGAGCTGGTCCTCGCCGACAGCCGATTGCGCGGGCTCCCGCTCTCGGGTCGGGTGGTAGCAGCCGTGCACCTGCGGGCGCTGGAGCCGATCGCGGTCGACCAGGTCGACGTCGGGCTGCAATGGGGCGCGACTCGGGTCAGCGCGCGCGGCGCGCTGGGCGACGGCGCGGGCGCGCTCGACATCGACCTCGCGACTCGGACCCTCGGGCAGCTGGTCGACGGCGCCAGCGGGCAGGGGATTGCCCGGGCGCGGCTACGTGGTCCGCTGACGGCCCCGGCGATCGAAACCATCGACCTGAAGGGCGACAACGTGGCGATGACGGTTGGCGACCGGCGGATCAGCGCCGATTCCATCCGCGCCGGTGCCCGCGGGTTGCGGCTCGACCGGTCGGCGACGATCGAGGCGAATGCCGCGCTGCGGTCCCTGCGCCTGGCGCCGGCAGGCGCGCGCAGCGCGCAGCCGGTGCCGATCGACCTGGCGTCGGCCAGCGCCCGAATCGATGGAACGCTGGCTTCGCACCGCGTCGATGTCGACGGCCGTGGCCTGAACCAGCGGCTGCGGCTGGTGGTCGCGGGCGCGGCATCGCAGCCGGGCGCGCAACGCGCGCGGGTGGCGCGCGGCGGCGGGCCTTCGGCACCGGTGACCGCTACCCCCGCCTGGGATTGGGCGGGTCGCGTCGAACAATTCGAACTGCAGCATCGGCAACTGGCGATGCCGCGCCTGCGCACCGAAGAGACGACCGACCCGGGCCTCGTCCGGGCGACCGCACCTTTCGACATCAGCGCGTCGTTCCGTTCGGCGCCAACAGCCGGCGGCGCGCCGTCATCGCTGACCGTCGCGGTCGAGGCCGCCCGCTTCGCGATGCAGGGCGCCCAGATCGATCTCGAGCGGCTCGAATGGCGCCAGGGACGGATCGCTGCGCGCCTCGCGGCCACGGGCCTGCCGGCGCACTGGGTCACCCGCTTCGTGGCGATCGATGCGCTCTACCTCGAGGACGAGCGCCGGCAGCGCGCCGCGACCCCGTCGCGGCCGCCGCGTGCGCCACCGTCCCCGGCGTTGGCGCCGGTCGAGCCGCTTCGCCTGAGTGCGCGCGCGACGTTCGAGGCGAGCACGGACGACCTGACCGCGGCCGACTGGATCGGTCGGCTCGAAGTCCGTCGCCAGGGTGGCGATGTCTATCTGGCGACGCCGTCGGCACCGGGCGGGCGGATTTCCGCCGGCTTGACGACCCTCGACATCGATGCCAGCCTCGACCGGCAGCAGGCGCGGGTGCGGGTGGCCATCGAAGGCGAGAACGTCGGCACCGTCGATGGTCAGGCCGAGACGACGCTGGCCGCGGCCGCGCCGCCATTCTGGTCCGAGGACAGTCTCGCCCGCAGCCCGCTCGGCGGCCGTATCGGCTTCTCGATGCGGTCGTTGCACTGGGTCTCGCCCCTGGTCGGCGATTCCTGGCGGCTCGATGGTGCGCTGGCCGCGAACTTGACGCTGGGCGGGCAATTGTCGGCCCCGCGGATCGAAGGCGTGGTCACCGGTTCGAATCTCAGCGCCGACGAGCAGCAGATGGGCATGCGACTGCACGACGGCGTGATGGTGGCCGAGTTCAGCGGCGATCGGGTCGACGTCAAGCTGCTGCGCTTCGCCAGCGGGGACGGCAGCGTAGCGATGGCGGGACTGCTGCGGGTCCCGGGACGCGGGGGCACCAGCCAGGCCAGGGTCGATATCGATCGACTGCCGATTCCGATGGGCGTCGGCCAACGAATCGTCGTCTCGGGCAATGCCGGGGCCGAACTGACCGGGCGCAATGTCAACATCAGTGGCCGGCTCGAGGCCGACGAGGGAGTGATCGAGCTCCGCAGCAACGACGCCCCGTCGCTCGGGGCCGACGTCGTGATCGTTGCCCGCGACGGTCGCCGGATGGGTCGCGGCGGCGACGGCCGCCGGATGGATCGCGGCGGCGACGGCCGCCGGATGGATCGCGGCGGCGCCACGAGCGCCGGCCCCAGCCCTGGCGACGGACGACGCTCGCGCGGGTTCACCGTCTCGAGCGCGATGGAGATCGACCTCGGCCACCGATTTCGCGTCTTCGGCAGCGGCGTCAACGCCCGGCTGACCGGTGCCATCAGGCTCGGCGGGGCGCTGCCCGACAAGCCGCGCGCCGACGGCCTCGTCAAGATCGAGGACGGCACCTACCAGATCTACGGCCGCAAGCTCGACATCACCAGCGGCGAGTTGCACTTCAATGGTCCGCTCGACGACCCGCTCGTGTCGATCGTCGCGATCCGGCCGTACCTCAAGGTCGAGGCCGGCGTCGAGATCAGTGGGACTGCCTCGAACCCGATGGTCAAGCTGATCAGCAACCCCGAAGTCTCCGATGCCGAGAAGCTGTCGTGGCTGGTACTGGGAACGGGCCTCGACGATGCCGAGGGCGCCGGCCAGTTGCTGGTCCTGCAAGCTGCGGCCGACTCGCTGTTGGGCGACGAGAACTCCAAGTACGCCGACAGCCTCACCGACCGCATTGGCATCGACATGCTCTCGGTCAAGGAAGAGTCGAAGACCGGTACCGGCAACGCTTCCGGTCAGGCGGCCGCGCCCGGGACCGTGGTCACCGTCGGCAAGCGGCTGTCGCGAGGGTTGTTCGTCACCTACGAGCAGAGCCTGCGTGGGGTCTGGAACATCCTCAAGCTGCAGTACGACATCACCAATCGATTTTCATTGAGCGTGCAGGCCGGCAGCGACAGCGGGATCGACCTGCTCTGGTACTTGCCGTTCGACTGACCTTCGGTCCGAGCGCGAGAGTCCGGAACGAGAAGGTCCGTGGATCGCCCGGCGGGGCCGCCGGCCGCGGCTTGCACCCGACGTCGTTCGGGAGTTCCATCGGGGGCTGGAGATCTGCATTTCATCGGAGAGTCCGCCATGACTGTTCGCCAGCCACGCTATCGCGGGCTCTTTCCCGTCGTCCCGACCCCATTCACCGACGCCGGCGAGCTCGATCTCGATGGCCAGAAGCGAATCGTCGACTTCATGATCGACGCCGGGAGCGAAGGAATATGCATTCTCGCCAACTTCTCCGAGCAGTTCCTCCTCGGGGACGACGAGCGCGAGACGTTGGCCCGTACCGTGCTCGAGCATGTCGCCGGCCGGGTTCCGGTGATCGTGACCACCAGCCACTTCTCGACGCGGCTTTGCGCCGCCCGCAGCCGCCGCGCGCAGGACATGGGCGCGGCGATGGTGATGATCATGCCGCCGTACCACGGCGCCACGCTCCGCGTCCCGGAGCCCGGCATCCGGTCTTTCTACGAGCAGGTGTCTGCGGCGATCGACATCCCGATCATGGTCCAGGATGCGCCCGTCGCCGGCACGCCACTGAGCGTGGCCTTCCTGGCCACGCTTGCACGCGAGATCGAGCACCTGGCCTACTTCAAGATCGAGGTGCCCGGGGCCGCGGCCAAACTGCGCGAACTGATCCGTGTCGGGGGCGACGCGATCGAAGGACCGTGGGACGGCGAGGAAGCGATCACGCTGATCCCCGACCTCGATGCCGGTGCGACCGGGGCGATGACTGGCGGCGGCTATCCGGACGGTATCCGACCGATCCTCGATGCCTGGCGCGACGGCCGCCGCGACGAGGCCGTCGCGGCCTACGAGCGCTGGCTGCCGCTGATCAACCTCGAGAACCGGCAATGCGGACTGCTCGGTGCCAAGGCCTTGCTGAAAGAGGGCGGGATCATCGGCTGCGAAGCGGGTCGGCACCCGTTCACGCCCTTGAATCCGGAGGCGCGGCGACTTTTCATCGAGACCGCGCGACGGCTCGACGCGATGGCATTGCGCTGGGGTCGGTGACCGAGCGGCAGCGCGGTCGGGGGGCGGCAGGGTCGCCCGCTCGGTTCGGCCGCGCTCCTTGACTTGGATACCGCACAGCGGCGCAGACTCGGCACATCCTCGCAGGCATGCGCCACCTGCGCGAGGTGCAGCCCGGCGAACATTGATGGCGCGCGTCAACCGTAGGCGATCAACCGACCGAGCGATGCCACCACGATCCAGCAGGTAAGCGACAACGCGGCCTGAGCCCGCCCGCCGAGCGGCGCGGAGCTGTCCCAGCTATCGAGCCGCGCTTGCCACCACCAGCGGAAGGCCAACGCGTTGGCGATGCCGAATGCGATCAAGCCGAGCTTCGCTTGCATCATCGGATTGGCGAGCAACGGCCCGGCATCGGCAGCGAACAACAGGGCGCCGCTGGCGATGAGCAGCAGCAGGCCGGCGATCGCCAGGCGCGTCAGCATCGACGAGGCATCGACCAGCGCAAAACGTCGGCCGATGCCCAGCAGCCGCAGGTCGAGCAGCAGCATATTGCCCACGAGCAACACGAGGCCGGCCAGGTGGATCAGGTTGACCACCGGATAGGCCCAGTCCGAACCGCGCATCCACGCGCCGAGCGGCGAGGCTTCCAGCTGCGCCGCCCAGGCGGCCAGCTCCATGGTCCGGCTTTGCGGTCGTCGTCGCGCCGGTCAGCGCAGTTCGATCGTCTTGCCGTCGATCGTGATCCGTTCGGCGCGGATCTCGGCGGTTCCGTCCTTCCGCGGGTAGCCCTCGATCGTGATCACCTTGCCGTTCTTCAGCGCGTCCGGGGTCAGTCCGCGGCTCTCCATCCGGCTGGTCGGCGCCAGGATCACCAGCCAGCGCTTGCCTTGGCGGTCGACCTCGACCTCTGCATGCGGATTCCGGTAGCGGACTTCGGTCAGCGGCAATTCGAGCTTGACACCCTCGTCGGCGTCATAGCTGCTCCAGCCATGATGGGCCAAGGCGGTGGTGGCCGTCGCCGCCGCAGCCATTGCGCCTGCTGTCAGTGCCCGGCGCAAGGTGATCCGGTTCGACAGTCTCGCAATGATCCCTTTCGCAGTCATCTCGATCCTCCGTTGGCAGGCGGGCGACGCGATTCCGCGTGGTGTCCGCGTGCAGATGATGACAGAGTGTCCGGAGTGCGAGAACGATGCCCGGCGCCGGTGCCGGAAATGGGCGGGGCCCGTGCTGACGGCTAGCGGATCGCTGCCGGCCGCTGGTGGACTGATGCCTGTGACTGGCGGACTGATGCCGGCGGTGGCGACTGATACCGGCGGTGGCGACTGGTGCCGGCGGCTGGCGGACTGGTGCCGGCGGCCGGCGGTCTGGTGCCCGAACTGCGATCACCCGTTCAAAGTGAATGGGCGACCGCGTCGGGCTTGTCGCAATGGTGTCAGGGTCCGGTTCAGAGCGCATACCTCGGATTGACTAGCTCCGCTCCACTCGCAGTACTCGAATTGACTAGCTCCGCTGCCATGCGCAGCACCTCGGATTGGCTAGCTTCGCTGCCATGCGCAGTACCTCGGATTGGCTAGCTCCGCTGCCATGCGCAGTAACCGGATTGACTAGCTCCCTTCCGACGCGCAATAACCTTGATGACGGGCACCGTGTTCCACGAGTCGATGAGCCGAGCCGGTCACAACGCACTGGCCGCAATGCACGCAATGCGCACCAGGCGGACTCATGGACTGAACACCAGGACGAGAAACACGAAGAACAGCGTCAGGTGGACGGCGCCCTCGAGCATCGTCGTCCTCGTCCCCGAGAACGTGATCGTGCTCAGGATCAGCGTCGTGGTCAGCAGCACGACGTTGGACGGCGCCAATCCCAGCACGACGGACTGCCCCGTGAACAGGCCGATCAGCAGCACGGCCGGCACCGTCAGCCCCAGCGTCGAAGCGGCCGCGCCCAGGCAGAGGTTGATCGCGCGGGTGAGCTGATCGGCCGATACCGCGCGCAGCGCCGAGATGCCCTCTGGCGTGAACACGATCATCGCGATGACAATGCCGCCCAGCGCTGTCGGCGCGCCGAGCACGGCGATCCCGAGGTCGAGCAATACGGCGAGGCTCTTCGACAAGATGATGATCGGCAGGATGTTCGCGAGCAGCAGCGCGACGTGGCGACCGAGCGATTCTCGGGTTGGCGGCACGCCCTCGGTCGGCGCCGCAGCGACCGCGGTCGCCCCGGACTCGGCCTGCCCCGGGGCGGCGGCCGGCCCTGCGGTTTCGCCTTCGACCGCCATGAAGAAACCACGATGCCTTCCGGTCTGCAGCCAGAGGAACAGGCCGTACAGGACGACGGTGAGTACCGAGAACGATACCGCCTGCATGGCCGACAGCGTCCCCTCCCCGGTCGACTCGGTGAAGTTCGGCAGGACCAGGGCGATCACCGACAGCGGGACGATCACCGCGAGGAATGCGCTCGCCCCCTGCAGGTTGTAGCTCTGCTGGTGGTGGTGGAGCCCGCCGATCAGCAATCCGAGGCCGACGACGCCGTTGAGCACGATCATCAGCACGGCGAACATCGTGTCGCGGCCCAGCGTCGGGACCTCGCTGCCACCGAGCATCACCGCGGAGATCAGCGCGACCTCGATGATGACGATCGATAGTGTCAGGATCAGCGTACCCAACGGCTCGCCGAGCATCTCGGCCAACTCCTCGGCCTCGTGAACGACACCGAACGCCGCCCAGATGGTGATCCCCAGCAACCAGCTGAACTCTGCGACGGCAATGACCGGCGATTCGATGGCCGACAGCGCCTCGCCGGCGAAGACGAACACTGCGACCGTAAGCCATGCCGCCGCCAGCCGCAGCGGAAACCGGCGCTGCGGTCCGAAGCCAGCAGCCAAGTCAGTCGACCTTCATCGCATGGCCGCCGAATGCATTGCGCATCAACGACAGCAGTTTGTTGGCGGTATCGGCCTTGCCCTGCGAATCGAACCGGCTCATCAGGGCCATTGCGATTACCGGTGCCGGGGTCCCCTGGCGCACCGCCTCGTCGACCGTCCATCGACCTTCGCCCGAGTCGCTGACGAACGGGGCGACGCGCTCCATTGCACCGGGTGCGGCCAGGGCTTCGGCCGTCAGGTCGAGCAGCCACGAGCGCACGACCGAACCGTGACGCCAGAGCTCGCCGATGGCGGCGAGGTCGAGCGCGTAGTCGCGCCTGCCCTCGAGCAGTGCGAAGCCCTCTGCCAGCGCCTGCATCATTCCGTACTCGATCCCGTTGTGGATCATCTTGGTGAAGTGGCCAGAGCCCACCGGTCCGCAGTGGAGCCAGCCGCGATCGGGAGCGGGCGCGAGCCGGCGCGCGATCGGTTCGATCCGTGCCGCGGCCGCGGGGTCGGCGCCGAACATCAGGCAGTAGCCGTTCGCCAGCCCCCAGACCCCGCCCGAAACACCGCAGTCGGCATAGCCCAGTCCCGCTTCGGCCAGCGCCCGTCCCTGGGCCTCGGAATCGCGATAGTTGGCGTTGCCGCCGTCGATGACGAGGTCACCGCGATCGAGCAGCGCGCGAAGTGTCGCGATGGCCTTCGCCGTCGGTTCCCCGGCCGGCAGCATCAGCCAGACGATCCGCGGCGCGGGCAACGCAGCGACGGCAGCGGCCAGATCGGCGTGCAGCACCGGGTCGATCCGATCGGGTGCCGGCACGGTGTCGTCGGCGACCAGCGCCTGGACGTCTGCGCGCGCCTGCGGGGACGGGTCGAAGCCGTGGACCACGGCGCCGGCGCGCGCCAGGCGCGCGGCCATTCGGCCGCCCATCTTGCCAAGGCCGATCATCAACAACTGGGGCCGGCTGTCGTTGGTCATCTCGTGCTCCGATAGGTGCGAAGTCGCCGCGGTTCGATCGCGGCGCACGCGCTTCGATGGTACCGGTCAGTCACCGAGCCGGCGGTCGATGGCAGCGGCAACGTCGCGCACGATCGTAGGCGACCAGCAATCGAACCGCTCGGTGACCGGTAGCGATCGCAGCCAGGTCAGTTGCCGCTTCGCCAGTTGCCGTGTGGCCGCGATGCCCCGATCGCGAAGCGACCGCAGGTCGGCGCTCGCGTCCGATGCTTGCGGCGTGGCCAGCCATTCGGCGACCTGGCGGTAACCCACGGCGCGCAGCGCCGGCAGCGCGGAATGGATGCCGGGGCGGGCAAGGAGGCCGCGGACCTCGTCGATCAGGCCGGTTCGAAGCATCGCATCGAACCGAGTCGCAATCCGCGCGTGCAGGGCGGCCCGATCCGACGGTTCGATCGCAAGCACGGTCCATCCCGGTCGCGCATCCTTGGCAAGGTTCGAACTCGAACGCGCCGTGCTGCCCTGCAGGTGCGAAAGCGGCTTGCCCGTCAGTTCGATGACCTCGAGCGCGCGCTGGATCCGCTGCGGATCATTGCTGCCGATCCGTGCCGCCGCCACGGGATCGAGCGCCGCCAGGCGCCGATGCAGTGCCGGCCAGCCCAGTCGAGCGGCCTCGCCGTCGAGCCGGGCGCGTATTGCGGGGTCTGCCGACGGCAGGTCGTCGAGTGGCGCGAGCAGCGCGCGGGCATAGAGCATCGTGCCGCCGACCAGCAGCGGCAGGTGACCGCGAGCCCGGATCGCGGCAATGGCGGCGCTGGCGTCGGCGACGAAGGCAGCGGCGCTGTAGGGCTGATCGGGCTCGCGCAGGTCCAGCAGATGATGGGCGACGCGTGCCCGGTCGGCTGCGTCGGGCTTGGCCGTGCCGATGTCCAGCCCGCGGTAGACCTGTGCCGAGTCGACGCTGACGATCTCGAGTTCGAAGCAGCGGGCCAGCGCCATCGCCAGCGCGCTCTTGCCGCTGGCCGTGGGCCCGAGGAGCACGATCGGCGGCGGGCCCGGCGAGGTCATCCGGCGGCTCGTTGCAGGCGGCTGCGATACCCGCGGCGCGCGTTTCAGCGCCCGCGAAGGAAGCGTGCGTCGAGTTGCTCGAGCGTGATCTTGAACCAGGTCGGTCGGCCGTGATTGCAGAAGTCGGCACCGGGCGTGCGCTCCATGTCGCGCAGCAACTGGTTCATCTCGGTGATCGACAGCAGCCTGTTGGCCCGGACGGCGCCGTGGCAGGCCATGGTGGCAAGCAGTCGATCGCGCCGATCGCCGAGCGGGTCGGCGCCGGGCTCGCCCAGTTCGGCGACCACGGCGCGGGCGAGCCGCACCGCGTCGCCCCCGGCCAGCAGCGCCGGCACTTCGTGGACGACGAGGCGGTCGGGTCCGTCGGCGGCGATCGCCAGGCCGAGTCCGGCGAGCTCCGCGGCCGATTCGACAGCGGTGGCGACATCGATCTCATGGGCGCTGAACGATGCCGGGATCAGCAGCGGCTGGGTGCCGGGCCGTGCGCCGGCCTGCTGCGCGCGGAGCCGTTCGAGGACGATGCGTTCGTGTGCGGCATGCATGTCGACGATGATCAGTCCGTCCGCCGTCTGCGACAGGATGTAGGCGCCGTGGATCTGCGCCACCGCGAAGCCCAGCCGCGGCACGGTCCGCGACCCGGCGGCCGGCTCGCCATCGACGCCAGCGGAGCCGGGATCCGGTCCCCTGCCGCCGTCGCCATGTGCTGCCACCACGTCGGAGGCCATCGCCGGCGCGGCTGCCCGCTCGGCCGCCGATGCATAGAAGGCCAAGCTCGAGGTGATCTGCGCGGCAGTGGCGCCTTGCCCAGGCGGCCTGGCGGCCTGAGCGTCCGACGCCGGCGGCCGGTCGAACGACCGGCTGTCGTCGGTCGCGCCGTGCGCGGCGATCCGCCGGGCGACGGCGTGATAGACGAGGTGGCGCACGCCCTGGGCGTCGCGGAACCGGACTTCGGCCTTTGCCGGGTGCACGTTGACATCGACCGCGCGCGGATCGAGTTCGACGAACAGCACGTAGACCGGATGGCGGTCGCCATGGAGGCGGTCGCCATAGGCCTGGCGGACCGCGTGGCCGAGCATCCGATCGCGGACCGAACGCCCGTTGACGTACCAGTATTGCCGATCACCACGGCCGCGAGCGGCATCGGGTGCGCCGAGAAAGCCATGGACGCGCAGTCCGCCGGCGGTTTCGTCGAGACCGATCCACGCGATCGATTCGCCGATGGCATCGGCGATCCGATCGGACCGTTCGAACGTCGACACGCCGCCGTCGGCGCCGCCTTGAACGGCCGTTGCCGTCGCTGTCGCCGTCACTGTTGCCGAGGCGGCGGCGGGCCAGTGCCGCCATTCGCGTCCGTCCTGGAACAGCCGGAAGGCGATCCCGGGGCGGGCCAGCGCGATCCGGCGGACGGCATCGAGACAGTGCGCGGCCTCGGTTGCCGGCGCCTTCAGGAACTTGCGCCTTGCGGGCGTAGCGGCGAACAGGTCACTGCATTCGATCGTGGTCCCGCGCGGCGCCGCCGCCGGCTGGGTGGCACCGTGTGAACCGAGTTCGGCTTGGAGCGACCGCGCATGGGCGGCCTCGTCGGGTCGACTGGTCAGGCGCAGTCGGCAAACCGATGCGATCGCCGCCAGTGCCTCGCCGCGAAAACCGAGCGACGCGACGCGCTCGAGCTCGGCCAGCGACGCGACCTTGCTCGTGGCATGGCGCCTGAGGGCCATTGCGAGTTCGTCGCCGGCGATCCCGCGACCGTCATCGGTGACCACGATCCGGCCGATGCCGCCACCGTCGATCCGGATCTCGATCCGCGTGGCGCCGGCGTCGATCGCATTCTCGACCAGTTCCTTGATCACGGACGCTGGGCGCTCGATGACCTCGCCGGCGGCGATCTGGCTGATCAGGACATCGGGCAGCAGGGCGATCGGCCGCGGCGATCGCGTCGTGGCATCGACCGGCGCAGAGTGGGTGTCCGATTCCGACGGCGACCGGCCCGTGCGCGGGTCGGCGTCGAAAACCGTCGGTCCGGCGGCTGTGGTGACTGGCATGAAGGGCGGTGGATCGAGGAACGAGGGGATATCGGAGGTGCTTCCCGTGCCGGCTATTATCGCCCGGGCATGGACTTCAACGGCCTGGTCGATCTGTTCCTCAACCTGGACAAGCACCTCGAAGCGGTGGTTGCCCAGTACGGGTCGTGGGTCTACGCGCTGCTGTTCACGATCGTGTTCGTCGAGACCGGGCTGGTCGTGATGCCGATCCTCCCTGGCGACTCGCTGCTGTTCGTCTCGGGTGCCGTTGCCGCGGTCGGGGGGCTGAGCCTGCCGACGCTGATGGCACTGCTGATCTCCGCCGCCTTGCTCGGTGACAGCTGCAACTACTGGATCGGCCGCTACTTCGGACCGAAGGTCTTCCAGTGGGAGAACTCGAAGTTCTTCAACAAGGCGGCGTTCGAGAAGGCACACGCGTTCTACGAGAAGCATGGCGGCCTCACGATCATCGTGGCCCGCTTCATGCCGTTCTTCCGGACGTTCACGCCGTTCGTGGCTGGCGTGGCGGCGATGACCTATGCGAAGTTCGTGTTCTTCGGCGTCATCGGCGCCTTGCTCTGGGTAGTGTCGCTGACGACCCTGGGCTACCTGGTCGGCAACCATCCATGGGTCAAGGCGAACTTCTCGTTGGTGACGCTGGCGATGATCATCATCCCGGGGCTGCCGGCACTGTTCGAAGTCCTGCGTCACACGGTGTTCCGGCGCCGCGGCAAGAGCGCGATCCCGAGCGTCGTGCCGGACGAACTCGAAGAGGTGATCGAGGACGTGGTCGCCGCTACGACGAAGGCCGAGGATCCGAAGGCCTCGAACCCTCAGGGGCCGCCCGCTAAGGGGTCGAGCCCGCAGGCGCCGAGTCCCCATGGCGCGAGCCGCGACGACAGGGAGGCGGCCAACGGGCCGTACCGGGAGCAGGCCCGCCGGGACTGACGGCTCGCGGGCCGCGCGGTCCCGGCCGCCCGGCGACGGCGCTCCGTCCTTTGAGTTCGCCGCAGCGCGACCGGTGGGGAGTCGAGACCCGCCGGGTCCCTGTTCAACCCTGGCGCAAGATCGCATCCAGCACCCGCTGGCGCGACTGCTCCAGGTGCTGCTGCATCGTCAGCACCGCCCGCTTC
>JBEVJQ010000429.1:0-3994 GCA_040510055.1 Burkholderiaceae bacterium
ATCTTCAGCGCCTGATCCCAGGTCAGGGTGAAGCGCCGGCCGGTCCAGTCGATCGGCAGCAGGAACAGCAGCAATGCGCCGATCATCGCGGCGATGCTCTCCGGTACCGACTGCGCGAACGCCCTGGCGAACGCGGAGTCGTCGATGCCGGCAATGGCGAAGAGACCGGGCGCCACCCACAGAATCACGGTCAGGCCGAACGCCATCAGCACGTTCCGCTGGCCGCGCGACACCGGTCCGAGCTTCGCCAGCTCGTCGCGCACCATCTGCGTGCTTTCGGCGCCGACGGTGAGGTTTCGCGCCCCCACCAGATAGAACTGCAGGGCGACCAGGCCGAACATCAGGACCGCCGCCGGTGTCCCGATGAGCATCCACTGGAAAAAGGTGATGTCCACGCCGCCGAGGCGCTCGAGCAGACCGATGCCGATCAGGTTCGGTGGCGTCCCGACCGGTGTGGCCATGCCGCCGATCGAGGCGCCGAACGAGGTGATGAGCATCATCACCATCGCGAACTGGCGCGTGCCGGTCGCTCCCGACCGGGTCAGGTGCGCGACGATCGACAGCCCGATTGGGAACATCATGGCCGTCGTAGCGGTGTTGCTCATCCACATCGACAGGACGGTGGTCACCGCTCCGAACGTCACCAGGATCCGCGGCGCACTCGTGCCGACGAACTTCCAGGAGAGGGCGGTGTAGGCGATCCGGCGATCGACGCCGTGAACGAACATCTCTTCCGCCAGGATGAAGCTGCCGATGAAGACGAAGATGATCGGATCGGCGAACGACGCGAACGCCACCCGCACGGGAGCCACGCCGAGCAGGACGGCAAGCACCGGCCCGAGCAGCGCCGTCACCGCCAGCGGCAGCGCCTCGGTGACCCAGAACACCACCATCATCGCCAGGATCGACGCCACGCGATGGGCCGGATCCGGCAGCGGGATCGGCGCGAATAGCAGCGCCAGGAAGACGGCAGGGCCGAGGAACAGCCCGATCGTCCGCCGACGTGTGTTGAAGGCTTCTTCCGCCGGCGAATAGGTCTCGACGGCTTCGGTGGCGCCGTGAAATGTCCGCATCGTTATTCAGCGCTCCGGCCGAACCACCGCCCTTCCAGCACGATTTCCGCCCAGCCGGTCAGGTAGACCTCGTCGTCCACCCACTCGACGCGCTGAGTCCCGCCTGGTGCGACGACGTCGATGGAACGCGACGCTCCACCGTGCATCGCCGCCGCGACGGCCGAGGCCGACGACCCCGTTCCGGACGATGACGTCGGCCCGACACCGCGTTCCCAGATCATGATCTGCACCCGGTCGGGCGCGTCTACCTGGACGAACTCGACGTTCGTGCCGGCGGGAAACATCGAATGTGTCGACAGCGCCGGTCCCAGCAGTTCGAAGCGCTCCCGGCTCGGTAACCGTCCGAGGACGACGCACTGGGGGTTGCCGATCCGTAGAACGGAGGCGGTGACCGTCTCGCCGAGCACCGCGATCTGCTCCTGTCGAAGCTCGGTCGGCGCGCCCATCGCGGCGCGAAACTCGTAACGAACGCCGTCGCGGGCCAGCAGGTCCAGCCGTTTGAGACCAGCCTCGGTATCGACGTCCACGGTAACGCCCGGAGCCAGGTCCTGCATGCGCGCCACCAGCGCTGCCAGGCATCGGACCCCGTTGCCGGACAACTCCGACCAGCTGCCATCCGCGTTCAGCAGGCGCATCGCCGCCCCGCGCTCGCGCATTCGGTGCAGCATGAGGCCATCGGCGCCGATGCCGCGATGACGGTCGCACGTCGCGCGGGCCAGGCCCGGAAGGTCAGCGACGTCCCCCGGGTCGGGCATCAGCAGGAAGTCGTTGCCGTAGGCGTGCGCCTTGACGACGTTCACGGCGTCGGGAAGCCGCTGAAGACGTAGGTGAAGCCGGTCGCGAAGCCGATCGAGGGATCGTTGGATGTGGCGCCGAACATCACGGCCGCATCCGCGCGCCAGCCGCCGATCGTGTAACGGGCGCCGAAGCGAACCATGCTGCGCGACTCGGTCCCGGGCGGCGGCTCGCCGTCCCGCGTATCGAGGCGGCCGTTGATCTCGCCGACCACTTCGGCAGCTGCCGTCAGCGCCCGTGCGAACGACAGCCCGTAGGTGAGCACGTCATTCTGGCGGTCACCCCGTGTCGGATCACCCAGGATCCCCAGGCCGATGTTGCCGACGACCCTCACCGACTGGACCGTCTTGGCGACGAGCAGCGACGAGTAGAAGTCGATGGTGTCGAGGCCAAGGCCGCTCTCGTTCGACGCGTTGGGCAGACGCGTTGCCGAACGCAGCGCGAACGAGGGCCGCGACGCCCCCTCCGAGACCATCTTGATCTTGGTGCCGATGACCAGGTCCTCGACGCTCCACGTGGAGTCGCCGGTGGCAGTCAGCATGTGAACGAGCGGGGCTGAGGGATCGCGTCCGGTGATCGAGAGATGGTTGTACAGCCCGCCGTCGATCTGGACCTCGCCGACGGAGCCGATGCCGAGGCTGATGCCGATCAGCGGAAACCGCCGCAGATCTCCGGAGAGGCCGGAGACCGGGTACTCGACGTCGCGCATGTAGTCGAGCCCGGCCTCGATCAGCACGCGGCCGGCGCCGATGGTCTCGGGATCTTCGGTGACGAGGGGACGCTGCTGCGCGGCCGCGCCCGCAGCCGTCGACAGGATGAAAGCGACTACCAGGATTCGTGTCATCAATCCGTTTGCCGACCACCTCCGGTCGGCACCGGATACGGGTCGCGATATCGTGCCCGGCACCGGGCCCATCGTCAGAACTGCCGCGTGCTATCGAGCAGAACGGTCACCGGCCCATCGTTGACGAGCTCGACGTGCATCATCGCCTCGAACTCGCCGGTGGCAACCGGCACCGAAGTCGCGCGCAATTCTCGCACGAGTTCCTCGTACACCGCCCTCGCCGCCTCCGGTGGCGCGGCCTGATCGAACGACGGGCGGCGTCCCTTGCGCATGTCCCCATAGAGCGTGAACTGCGAAACCACCAGCACGCTGCCGCCGACGTCGGCGACCGAGCGATCCATCGGCTTCCCCTCTTCACTTTCGAACACGCGCATGCCGAGGATCTTTCCCACGAGGTAGAGGACGTCGGCCGACGCGTCGTCGCGGCTGATGCCGAGGAGGACGAGCAGTCCCCGCCCGATCTCCCCGACGACGCGCTCGCCGACGCGTACGCGCGCCGACGTCACACGCTGGACGACGGCCCGCACGGGAGTTCACACCACGAGAAGCGCACCACAACGATCAGATCGGGAATCAAACCACGAAGCGCACGAACAAGGCGAAGAACGGGATTTCCGGGACCCAAAGCCTTCGTGACTTTCGTGGCCTTCGTGCTGGAATGTCGCCTCAGTGTCGAATCTGGATCAGCGGCGGGGCGTCGTCTTCGAGGCGCGCCGCCACGCTGTCGCGCAGTTCGCCGCTGGGATTGAGACGCTGATCGAGGAGGTGCCGCGGCTTGACGTTGCGCAGCGCCTTCAGCATCGACTGCTTGACGCCGGGATGCTCGATCTCGAGGTCGGTGATGAGCCGCTTGATGCGCTGCCGCTGCAGGCTGAGGTCGCCGCAGGCCGGACAACAACAACCGATGATCGGCAGGCCCACTTCCTTGGTGTAGAGGCGCGCTTCGTCCTCGCCCACGTAGGCCAGCGGCCGGATGACCACATGCTCGCCGTTGTCCGAGACCAGCCGGGCCGGCATCGCCTTGAGGGCGCCGGCAAAGAACAGGTTGAGCAGCAGCGTCTCGACGAAGTCGTCCAGGTGATGACCGAGGGCGATCTTCGTCGCGCCGACCTCCGTCGCGATGCGATACAACACCCCGCGCCGCAGCCGCGCGCACAGTGAACACGGGGTCGCGTTCGCCTCGAGGATGTCGTCCATCACCTCGCCGATCGTCGTGTGCTCGATCCGGAGCTCCCAGCCGCGCTCCTCGCACGTCTTCTTGATGACGCCGTGCTTGAAGTCC
>JBEVJQ010000430.1:0-9648 GCA_040510055.1 Burkholderiaceae bacterium
CGGCAGCCAAGGCGTCCTGCGCGGCGCGTCGTTCGCCAGCCGCTCGCGCTGCGCCCATCCGAAGGCGCGGCGTTTTGCCCCCGCGGACCACGATACGATGTTCAGCAGCTTTCGCAGCTGCGCCCTTTGACAAGAGACCGAAGCCAATGACGTCGACGATCCAGTTCACCCTCAACGGCCGCAGCGTCAGCGTGCAGGCCGAAGCCCAGACGCTGCTGGTCGACCTGCTGCGCGACCAGTTGCGGCTCACCGGTACGCACGTCGGGTGTGATACCAGCCAATGCGGGTGCTGTACCGTCCACCTCGATGGCGAGGCGGTCAAGTCGTGCACGATGTTCGCGCTCCAGGCCGAGGGCGCGACGATCACGACGATCGAGGGAATCGGCACGCCCGAACGGCTACACCCCGTGCAGCAGGCGTTCTCGGCCTGCCACGGGCTGCAATGCGGCTTCTGTACGCCCGGGATGGTGATGGCGACGATCGCCTTGCTCGAACGCCATCCCGATCCGAGCGACGAACAGATCCGCGAGGGACTGGCGGGCAATCTTTGCCGCTGTACCGGCTACATCAACATCGAAGCCGCGGTCCGGGCCGCGGCGACGAGGACATAGAACGATGGCCCTCCAGACCGATGGTGCCACCGGCAACGCCGGCGTGCTGCGCAAGGAAGATCCGCGACTGGTGACCGGCACCGGCGCCTTCAGCGCCGACTGGTACGCGTCCGACATGGTCCACGCGTTCATGGTCCGTGCCGATCGCGCCCACGCGCGGATCGCCGCCATCGACACCGCCGACGCGCTGGCGCTGCCGGGTGTCCTGCGCGTGCTGACGATCGCCGACGCCGATCGCGCCGGGTTCCGACCGCTGCCGAACGGCGCCGCGTTGAAGGGCGTGGACGATGCACCGCAAAAGATCGCCCCGATGCCGGTCCTCGCTCGCGACCGCGTCCGCTACGTCGGCCAGCCGATCGCGATGGTGATCGCCGAAACGGCGGCACTGGCCCAGGACGCCGCCGAGCAAGTCCGCGTCGACTATGAGGATCTGCCGGCCGTCGCGACGATCGAGGCAGCGCGCGGCGCCGGGGCCCCGCTCCTGCACGACCAGGTCCCCGGCAACCTGTCGCGGACCTTCGAAGACGGTGACCAGGCCGCGGTCGAGGCGGCGTTCGACCGCGCCGCGAAGACAGCGCGAATCCGGGTGGTGAGCCAGCGGCTCTCTGGTGCGCCGATGGAGCCACGCGCCTGCTTCGCCGCCCACGATCCCGCCTGCGGGGTCACGCGGATCCACACCCCGACGCAGGGGCTGATCGGGATGCGCGCCACCCTCGCCGCCGTGACCGGATGGGCCACCGATTCGATCGAGGTCGTCGCCCGCGATGTCGGCGGCTCGTTCGGCCTGCGCGGTGGCACGGCGAGCGAGCAGGTGCTGTCGATGCTGATGGCACGCGAACTCGGTCGTCCGGTGAAGTGGGTCGCAACCCGAGGCGAATGTTTCGTCGCCGAGTGGCATGGCCGCGCGCTGGTGCTCGACGGCAGCATCGCCCTCGATGCCGACGACCGGATCCTCGCGATCCGGTTCGACGACGAGGTCGACCTCGGCGGCTACAGCTGCTATTTCGGCGGCTTCATCGGCACGCGCAACATCTCGGTGACGATGGGCGGGGTCTATCGTGTCCCGGCGCTCTACATGCGCTCGCGGCTCTACTACACCAACACCACGCCGGTCTCGGCCTACCGCGGTGCCGGCCGCCCCGACATCGCGTTCGCGATCGAGCGACTGATCGATCACGCCGCTGCCGAGCACGGGCTCGATCGGGTCGAACTGCGGCGCAAGAACTTCATCGCGCCGGACGCCTTCCCCTACCGGACCGCCAACGGCACCGAGTACGACTGCGGCGAATTCGACCGCGTGATGTCACGGGCGCTGGAACTGGCCGACTACGACGGCTTCGATGCGCGCCGCGACGCTGCCCGCAAGCGTGGCCGCGTCCGCGGCATCGGCTTCGGCTGCTACCTCGAAGCTTCCGGCGGCGGCAGCGGCAGTGACCAGGTCAATTGCCGGTTCTCGGCCGATGGCCGGATGACGATCTTCGCGATGACCGGACCCTCGGGCCAGGGGCACGAAACATCGTTCGCCCGGATCGCGGCCGAAGGGCTGGGCCTCGATCCGGCGCTGATCGACTACCGGCCGAGCGACCCGTCGAGCACGCTGATCGGCAACGGCACCGGCGGCTCGCGCTCGCTCTACGGCGCCGGTTCGGCGATCAAGGCACTGATCGGTGCCGTGCTCGACAAGGCGAGGCCGCTCGCGGCCCGGGCACTGGACTGCGCACAAGAGGCGGTGCGGTTCGAGAACGGCCGCTTCGTCGGTAACGGCGACCGGACGATCACCGTCGCCGAACTGGCGCGACAGATGGGCGGCGGCGGTGGCAATGGCAGCGGGGGCGTTGGCAGTGGCGGCGGTGGCAATGGCGGCGGGAACGTTGGCAGTGGCGGCGTTGGCAGCGGCGGCGTTATCGGGGACGGTAGCGGGCATCCGCTCGATACCGGTGCCGCTGCGACCTCCGGCAGCACCTTCCCCAACGGCTGTCATGTCGCCGAACTGGAGATCGATCCCAGGACCGGACTGACGTCGGTGGTCAACTACGTCGCAATCGACGATCTCGGCAACGTGATCTCGCCGCCGCTGGTGGCCGGCCAGGTCCACGGTGGTGTCGTCCAGGGGCTGGGGCAGGCGCTGGGCGAACGCATCGTCTACGACGACAGCGCCCAGATTCTCACCGGCAGCTTCAGCGACTATCCGATGCCGCAGGCCGGTACGCTGCCGCGGATCACCGTCGAGCAGGTCAACGTACCGACCCAGCTCAACGCGCTCGGCGCCAAGGGCGTCGGCGAGGCCGGCTGCTCGGGCTCGTTGCCGGCGGTTTCGAATGCGATGGCCGATGCGCTGCGCAGCGTCGGCCTCGGACCGATCGACATGCCGTATACACCACCCCGCGTCTGGGAGGCGCTGCGCGGCGCGCGCGTCGATGCCGCGAGCCGCGACTGATCGCAACGGCTCCGATCGCACGAGGGCGGCTCGGACCCGCGCGGATCGGACCACGGGTCGGCCGAACGCGCTGATCGTCGGCGGCGGCCACAACGGGCTGGTCTGTGCCGCCTACCTCGCCGCCGCGGGTGTCGACGTCCGCGTCCTCGAGCGCCGTCCGATCGTCGGCGGCGCGGCCGTGACCGAGACGTTCCATCCTGGCTTTCGCAATTCCATCGCCAGCTACACCGTGAGCCTGCTCGCCCCGGAGGTCATCGCCGACCTGCGGCTGGCGAGCCATGGGCTGCGGATCGTCGAGCGTCCGTTCTCGAACTTCCTGCCGCTGCCCGATGGCCGTGCGTTCCGGCTCGGCGGCGAGCGGATGCTCGAAGAGGTCGCCCGCTGGTCGCCGCGCGATGCGCAGCGCTTGCCCGGTTACCAGGCGATGCTCGACCGCGTGGTCGCCGTGCTGCGCGAACTGGCGCGCCAGATTCCGCCGAACGTCAGCGACCGGTTCGTGCTCGCCGATTGGCTGGCATCGCTGGCCGCCGCGCGCCGGCTGCGCCGACTGGACATGCGCGGTCGGCGCGACCTGCTGGACCTGCTGACGAAGTCGGCCGGCGAACTGCTCGACTCGTGGTTCGAGTCCGAGCCGCTGAAGGCAGCGCTCGGCTGGGATTCGGTGGTCGGCAACTATGCCAGCCCGTACACCCCGGGCTCGGCCTACGTCCTGCTCCATCACGTCTTCGGCGAGGTCAACGGCAAGGCCGGCGCCTGGGGCCACGCGATCGGCGGCATGGGCGCGATCTCCGAGGCGATTGCCGACGAATGCCGCGCCCGTGGCGTGGCGATCGAGACCGAGGCCGACGTCGTCCGGATCAGCGTGGCCGCGGGCCGCGCCGCCGGTGTCGTGCTGGCCGACGGCCGCGAACTTTCGGCCGACCTCGTCATCTGCAACGTCAACCCGAAGCTGCTCTACACGCGGCTGATCGCGCCCGAGCATCTCGACGGCGACGTGGTCGAACGGATGGGCCGCTATCGTTGCGTATCGGGGACCTTCCGGATCAATGTCGCGCTGGCCGAACTGCCGGACTTCGTCGCAGCGCCGGGATCGGAACTGCAGCCGCATCACCAGAGCGGCATCCTGATCGGCCCGTCGCTGCGCTACTTCGAACAGGCCTTCTTCGACGCCCGGTCGCGGCAGCACAACGCCGGATGGTCACGAGCACCGATCGTCGAGGTCGTGATCGGCTCGACCCTCGACGACAGCCTGGCACCGCCTGGCCGCCACGTCGCGAGCTTGTTCTGCCAGCACGTCGCCCCCGTCGTCGACGGTGGCTGGGACGCGCATCGCGACACCGTCGCCCGGCTGATGATCGACACGGTCACGGCCGTAGCGCCCAACTTCGGCCGCAGCGTCCTCGGCTACGAAGCCCTGTCGCCGCTCGACCTCGAGCGCCGGTTCGGACTCGTCGGCGGCGACATCTTTCACGGCGCACTCGGACTCGATCAGATGTTCAGCGCCCGGCCGCTGCTCGGCCAGGGGAGCTACCGCGGGGCCCTCGACGGCCTCTATCTCTGCGGGTCCGGCACCCATCCCGGCGGCGGCGTCACCGGGCTGCCGGGGCGCAACGCCGCCCGACGAATCGTCGGCGACCTGAAGCGCCGGCCGGCGCGACGCCCGATTACTTGAACCGGTAGTGATCGCGGTTGAGCGTGGCCGCGATCGAGGTCACGTCCTCCGGAAACAACTGCAGGTTGAGCTGCGTGTTGCAGTACTCGACCATGCCGCGGAGGAAACCCGGAGTGCTGATCCGGCCCGTCGGTCGATAGATCGACAGCCCGTCGCCGCCGACGTTGCGTCGGTGGCAGGCGTCGCAATCGTGCTCGGCCATCAGCGCTGCTCCCGCGACGAGGTCGGCTTCGCGAAACAACTCCGCCGCCGTGGCACCGGCCGCGCTGTCGACCACGGCCCCGGTCGATACCGGAGCGCCGTCTCGGGCCCCGTCCCGAGTGCCGTCCGGGGCGGCGCCCGTCGGCCGGTCCGCGGCGAACGCGCCGGCGGGCGCGCCGAGCGCGGCCACGAAGACGGCGCCGGGGGCGGCAGCGGTGACGATCGCAGCGGTGACGAACGCGGCGGTGACGGAGCCGACGCTGACGAGGCCCGCGCCAACGAAGCCCGCGCCAAGCGCCAGCGCGCGGCGACCTCGGCGACGGGCGCGCAGTTGCAGCCTGGGTCGGCCGGAGGACGAGATCATTGCCATCGGAGGCCACGGTACCCCAGTTCCCGGACGCGCTCAACCGCGATCCCGCACCGACCGCCGACCGCAGACCGCCGGTATGGGATGATTGGCGCGCCAATGAATGAATCCGATGCGCGTCAGGTATTGCTGGTCCGGGCCCTGGAGACGCCGCCCGGGATCCCGCAATGGCAGGAGGAAGACCGCGACTGGGCGAGCCGAACGGCCGCATCGGTGATCGGAGAACGGGCGTCGACGGAGCAGTTCGTCGCCCGCCGCGCCGCGCTGGCCATCGAGCGACTCGAGTCGCGAACGCCATCCGTTCGCCGGGCACTCGACGGCCTGGCCTGGCGCGGGTGGGTGACGCCGGTCCTGATCGTCGCCGCTTTCCTGGTCGGCCTGGTGGTCGATGCTGCCTCCGCCGATCGCCGGATCAACATCCTCGCGCCGCCGCTGCTGATGCTGCTGTGCTGGAACCTCGTCGTCTATCTGCTGATCGCGGGCGCCTGGGCGGTCGCGCTGGTCCGTGGCGCGGCCAGCGACGCTGCGCCGTTCGAGCGCCCGTCGGGGCCGATCGCGCGCCGACTGTCGCGGCTCGCCGGGGCGACGCTCGGCAACAAGTTGCACGGCGCCCCGGCGCCGTTGACCCGGTTCGTCGCCGAATGGATGCGCGCGAGCGCGCCGCTGACGGCCGCCCGCAGTCACGCCTGCCTCCATTGGGCGGCCGCGGCGCTCGCCTGCGGCGCGCTGGCCGGCCTCTACGCGCGTGGGCTCGCGTTCCAGTACCTCGCCGGCTGGGACAGCACCTTTCTCGATGCCACGACCGTACGGCGCTTGCTCGGCATCGCGCTCGGCCCGGCGAGCCTGATCACCGGCCTGCAATTACCCGATGTCGGCCACCTGGAGACACTACGGTTCTCGGCCGGACCCGGCGAGAACGCGGCGCGCTGGATTCATCTGCAGGCAGTGACGATCGGGTTGTTCGTGATCGCCCCGCGGATCGCGCTCGCGGCCGTCGCCGGCTGGCGCGCCACCCGGATGGCGCGGCGCTTTCCGCTGGCGCTCGTCGATCCATACTTCCGCGGCCTCGATCGACGCCATCGCGGGGTGGCCGCGCGGGTCCAGATCGTGCCGTACAGTTTCACGCTCCCGGACAGCGGCCGTCGCGCGTTCGAGCGTCTGCTGGGTAGGGTATATGGCGACGACACCGTGGTCGAGATCGCGCCCCCGGTCGCCCTCGGTGACGAGGACGGTCTCGCGCTGCGCTGGCGGCAAGACCCGGGCGCCACGCTGGTGGCGGCGCTGTTCTCGGCCTCGGCCACGCCGGAGAACGAGACCCACGGTGCGTTCCTCGCCGAACTCGACCGCGCCGTGGCCGGCAGGGTGCCACTGGCCGTCGTCGTCGACGAAAGTGCCTTCCGGCGCCGTTTCGGCGCCGGATCGGAGCGGGTCGATTCGCGCCGCGAGGCCTGGCGCAAGCTGGTCGAAGCGCGCACCGGAAGCGCGCCACTCGCGGTCTCGCTCGATCCGCAGGCCGGCGACGAATCGGCCGCGGCGCTGCGCCGGTTGATCGAGGAGATTTCGGGTCGCATGGGGCAGAATCCCGGCTTGGTGTCGCGTGACGCAACGGCTTCCGCCGGTACGGCGGCTTGATGAAAGACGACCCGCAGACCATCTCGCTCAGCCTCGTTTCGCACACCAACGTGGGCAAGACCACGCTGGCCCGGACGCTGCTCAATCGCACGATCGGTGATGTCCGTGACGAAGCGCACGTCACCGACCAGGCCGACGCGTTCACCTTGCTCGAGACGACCGAGGGCGACCGACTCGTCATCTGGGACACGCCTGGCTTCGGTGACACGGCACGGCTTGCCCGACGGCTCGAGAATTCCGATCGCGCTTTCGGCTGGCTGCTGTCGCAGGTCTGGGACCGGCTCGCCGATCGTGCGCTCTACTCGAGTCAGCAGGCGGTGCGCAACGTTCGCGACGAGGCCGATGTCGTCCTCTACCTCGTCAACGCCGCCGAGGACCCGGGCGACTCGGGCTATGTCGAGCCGGAGATGAAGATCCTGCACTGGATCGGCAAGCCGATCATCGTGCTGGTCAACCAGATGGGGCCGCCGCGCGGGCCGAAGGACGAAGCCGCGGAGGTCGACCGCTGGCGCGACCATCTGTCGGACGCGCCGATGGTCCAGCGCGTGATCGCGCTCGATGCGTTCGCGCGCTGCTGGGTTCAGGAAGGCGTGCTGCTCAAGGAAGTGGCCAAGGTGCTGCCCGAGGACAAGGGTCGCGCGTTCGGACGTCTCCATCGTGCCTGGCAGACACAGCGGCGCGCGACGTTCGACGCCGCGATGGCGGTACTCGCCGACCAGCTGGTGCGTGCCGCACTCGACCACGAGCGGATCGCGAGCGATGGCCTGCGCGGCCGGCTGCGCGAGGTCGGGCAGGCACTCGGCGTGGCGCGCGAGCGCGAGGATTCGGCGCGGCAGCAGGCGATGCGCGCGCTCGCCCAGCGGCTCGACGACGACATCCGCAACACCACCAACGAATTGATCCGCCTCCACGGCCTCGAGGGCGAGGCCGGCATGACGGTGCTGAAGCGGCTGGCGGACCACTACGCGACGTCGACCCACCTGAGCGAGGGCCGTGCAGCCGTGTTCGGGGGTCTGCTGACCGGCGCCCTCGCCGGGCTGAAGGCCGACGTGGTCACCGGCGGGCTGACCTTGGGCGGCGGGATGATCGCGGGCGGCGTGCTCGGTGCGCTCGGGGCTGCCGGCCTCGCGCGCGGCTACAACATGGTCCGCGGGATCGATGCCGTCACGGTCAGCTGGACCGACGAAATCATGAACCGCCTCCTGGCCGGCGCGCTGCTGACCTACCTCGCCGTCGCCCACTACGGCCGGGGCCGCGGCGAGTGGGCGCAGTCCGAGCATCCGGCGTTCTGGGAAACCGTCGTCACCGAGGTGCTGGCGCAGCAGGGCACGCGCTTCCAGGACTTCTGGCGCCGCCGCCAGGCGGGGACCGATGCCGACCTGCGCGCGGCCGTGCAGCATGAACTGACGCTCGCCGCCGAGCGCGTGCTGATCCGGCTCTACCCGGAGGCCGTCGATGCTGCGGCCATTGGCACCAGCACCGCCCGGATCAGTGCCGAGGCCCGTGCCGACGCCGCCAAGGCGCGCGCCGCGGATCCGGGTGCCGCGGATCCGGGTGCCGCGGATCCGGGTGCTGCGGGTTCGGGCGCGGCGGCTGCGGGCGCGGCGGGTGCGGAGCCGGCGGGGGGTGTCGGGTCCGATCCCGATACCGGCCTGCGGCACCATCCGGCCTGAGCGGTCGACGATGAGCGCCGAGTCCCTCCGTGGCTCCATGCGCGCCGAGTCCATGAGCGCGAATCCATGAGCGCCGAGTCCAGCGCCGAATCCATCGGCGCTGGGTCCCTGGGCGCGGACCCGACCCCGGACGTCGGCGCGCGCGAAGTCGGGGCGCCACGGGCGGGCGGACGCCCGCGCGCCGACGGGTTGCAGCCGGTCGATCAACGCGCGCGGGCCCTGGCCACGCGACTGCTGCGGACGGCCGACACCGGCTCGCTCGCGACGCTGGCCGGCGACGGCTATCCGTTCGCCAGCCTCGTGACCACGGCCACCGACTACGACGGCGCACCGGTGCTGCTGCTGTCGAGCCTGTCGCTCCACACCCGGGCGCTGCAACTCGATCCGCGCTGCAGCCTGCTGGTCGGCCAGCCCGGCCCTGGCGACCCGCTGGCCCATCCGCGGCTGTCGGTGATCGCGAACGGCGCCCGGGTCGACCGCGGTCATCGCGACCATCGCTGGTTGCGCGAGCGCTTTCTCGCCCGGCATCCGATGGCGGCGCGCTACGCGGACTTCGCCGATTTCGATTTCTACCGGCTGGAGATCGTCGGCGCCCGGCTCAACGGCGGCTTCGCCAACGCCTTCGCGATGCAACCGCAGGACCTGATCGCGCCACCGAGCGACGACCTGCCGCTATTCGCCGAAGCGGTACCGCCGCTGATCGAGTGGCTGAACAGCACGCGGCTCGAGGACATGCGCCTGATCGCCCGCCAGCTCTGTGCCCAGATCGAAGGGGCATGGCGAGTGGTCGGCATCGACCCGTCCGGTATCGACCTCAAGACCGAGGATCGCGGGACCCGGTGCGAGTTCGATCCGCCCCACGTTCGCGCCGCCGAGGTCTCGGCGCGGATCGAGGCGCTCGTGGTCCAGGCACGCGAGCGCGGCGACTGCGCGACTGAGCGACTGAGCGACTGAGCGACTGAGCGACCGAGCGACTGAGCGACTGAGCGACCGAGCGACTGAGCGACTGCGCGGCCGAGCGACTGCGCGGCCGAGCGGCGGCGCGAGTGCAGCGG
>JBEVJQ010000431.1:0-6455 GCA_040510055.1 Burkholderiaceae bacterium
CGCCAGCCAGACGATGAAGTCGCGCCACATCACCGGTCACGCGGTGGACCTTGCGGCCCTGATCGACGGTGAAGTCCGATGGCCCGGCACCGACACGCCTTGTGGCGTTCGCTCGGTCGAATAACCGGTGGCCACGACGGCCGGCAGCGTCGGCCGGTTGAGCCGGCACCAGTCGACGAGTTCGAGCCCGTTGAGTCGCCCCGGCATGACGATGTCGGTGAACAGTACGTCGCAGACCAGTCCTTCGGCGAGGCAACGCTGCCCTTCATCGGCCGTCGGGCACAGCGTCACGCGATGGCCGGCATGCTCGAGCGCCGGCACGACGACCGCCGACACCAGCGGATCGTCCTCGACCATCAGCACGCTGAGCGGATCGCTTTCAGGGCGCTCGCGCGTCTCCGCCGGGTCCGATCGCGGCCCCGTCCGATCGCCAGCCGGCAGTACCAGGCACACGGTCGTGCCCACACCGAGTTCGCTTCGCAGTCGAACATCGCCACCTGATTGCCGGGCGAAGGCCAGCACCTGCGCCAGCCCGAGACCACTACCGGCACCCTTCGGCTTGGTCGTGTAGTACGGATCGAAGGCACGCGCCTGGGTCTGCTCGTCCATTCCCGGGCCGTCGTCGGTCACTTCGAGGCAGACGAAGCCCTCGCCTGCCAGCCCTTCCCTCTCGCTCGCCGTGGCGTTTCGGGCGGCGATCACGATGCTGCCGCCGGGGCGCTGGCCCGCCACCAGGGCATCGCGAGCGTTGAACAGCAGGTTCAGCATCGCCAGTTCCAGTTGCGTCGGGTCGACGACGACGGTCGGCAGCTCGGGCGCGAGTTGGGCGGAGAGCTGGATCTTCTCGCCGACGGCCTTGGCCGCGAGATGCTGGCTCCTCAGCAGGAAATCGCCGACGTCGACAGGCTCGGGCCGCAACGGCTGGACGCGGCCGAACGCCAGCATCTGGCGGACCAGGTCTGCGGCCTTGCTGCAGGCCCGGGTCGCGGCCTGGACGATCCGGCCCTGCGCCGACTCGCGAGTGGCGTGATCGAGCAGTTCCAACGCACTGCTGATGGTCTGCAGCAGATTGTTGAAATCGTGGGCGAGCCCGCCGGTCAGTCGGCCGATCGCCTCGTGCTTTCGTGATTCGAGGAGCCGCGACTGCGCCTCCTCGGTCTCGCGCACCGCTTCGGCGACCCGGTGTTCGAGCCCGCGCGTAGCCTCATGCGAACGGACCCCGGCCTCGTGCAGCGCGGCACCGACCTCGTCGGCCTCGTGGACTCCGGTCTGCAGCATCGGCGGCACCCGGTCTTCACCAAGTTGGGCGGCGGCGCGACGCAGCGCGTGCACTGCCCGGCCGATGGCACGCGCGTTGTAGAGCGCGATCGCCAGGCCGATCAGCAGCAGTGCGGCCGATGCGGTGACGGCCTGCACCGACAGCCGACGAGCAGCCTCGCTGAATGCGGCCTGCGGCAGGCCGATGACCACTTGCCAGCCATAGCGATTGCTGGGCGCCAGGTAGGAGAGCGTCGGCACGCCATCGAGCGTGACCGATTCGCCGAAGCCGAATTGCCGTGCGTGGGCCCGCTTGCGAAGTTCGCCTGTGGCCTCGGCACCGATCCACTTCTGCGGGTCACGATTGCGCGCGACGATCCGCTGCCGCCCGTCGAGGACCGCGATCGACGTTCCCGGCGGCGGACGCTGGGCATCGACGATCGCCTGGAGCACCGCCGGTGCGAACGTCACGGCGACGTTGAACCGCTGCTGCGACGCTGCCGGTTCGGGCGCGTAGACGGCCACCGTCGGCACCGAGCCGTCGCCGCCTTGCCAGGCAAGGAAGGCACTGACCTCGGTGGTCGCGAGCGGCGGCCCGTCCTCGGCGCCGACCAACGCCAGCTTGTCGACGAACGGCTGCGGCGAGTAGACCCACTGGCCGGCGGCATCGACCAACCCGAACATGCTGTCAATGACCTCGCTGGCCCTGACGGCCTCGCGATGAAACATGCGCATGTCGCCGTCGCGGACCGCCGACGAGGCCGCAAGCACACGTGCCGGCAGGGCGCGCTTGTCGAGCTCGCCCTCGACCAGCGAGCCCACTCCGCGCGCCAGGTCCTCGACCGCGCGCCGTGCCTGTGCCTGCTCGTTGCGATAGGTCTGCTGCGCCAACAGGGCAAACCCGACGACGGCCGGGAGCCAAACGCCGAGAACGAGCAGCAGGAGGCGGTGACGAATGCTCAACGGTGCGCGGTGTCGGGGAAAGTCCGAAGGCTAACAAATCGCATCGCAGGCCGGTGTCAGAATGTGGGGCGGCCGCTTGCCGCGCGACCAACGGTGCCCTGGCGACACCGACAGACGCCTGGCGTCGCCGCGCCGCCACAATAATGGCTCATTGCCGATCCGAGGGAAATGATGGCAAGCAAGAGAACGCCGGCGCAGGACGCCGGCCGGGTCACGGGCCAGCCCGCCCGAGACGCCGCCACCGGCCTCTCGGTCCTGGTGTTGCAAGGGGGCGGCGCGCTGGGCGCCTACCAGGGAGGCGCGTTCGAAGCCCTGGTCGGCTGCGCCCACGAACCGGACTGGATCGCTGGCATCTCGATCGGCGCGATCAATGCGGCATTGATCGCCGGAAACCCCCGGGCGCGACGCCGCCAGCGACTGCGGGCGTTCTGGGACCGAATCTCCAGCGGCGTCCCCGACCGCGGGTTCGGCGCGGCCCAGCGCGACTCGATCCTTGCGCTGGCCAGCGACTGGTCGGCCGCATGGAGTGTCAGCTTCGGGCTGCCCGGCTTCTTCGCCCCGCGGCCCGGCGCGGCACTCTGGCCCGGGCCGATGCCGAACCCGAGCTTCTACGACACGGCACCGCTGGCCGAAACGCTGCGCGAGCTGATCGATTTCAAGCTGCTGAACGATGGGCCGATACGGATCTCGGTCGGCGCCGTCGATGTCGAGAGCGGCAACTTCGCTTACTTCGACAATCGTGAGCAAACGATCGGCGTCGAGCACATCCTCGCCAGCGGCGCGCTGCCGCCTGGCTTCCCGGCGGTGCCGATCGCGGGACGCTGGTACTGGGATGGCGGATTGGTGTCGAACACGCCGCTCCAGCATGTCACCGAACGACTCGAGGGCGATGGTCAAGTCACGATATTCCAGGTCGACTTGTTCAGTGCCCAAGGCCCGCTGCCCGATACGCACGCCAACGTCGCCGAGCGGATCAAGGACATCCGCTATTCGAGCCGTACCCGCGCCATCACCGACAAGATCGCCGCGCAGGTCGAACTGCATGGCCGCATTCGCGCGCTGGCCGAAATGTTGCCGCCAGCGCGACGAGCCGACCCCGAGGTCAAGCGGCTGCTGGCCGACACCCGTGATCCGGCGATCACACTGGTCCACCTGATCTACCGCCAGAATGCCTGGCTCACGCAGAGCAAGGACTACGAGTTCTCGCGCACCACGATCGACGAGCACTGGCAGGCAGGACGGGCCGACATGGCGACCTCGCTCGAGCGCCTGGCCCGGGCGCCGGCGCTGACCGGCAAGTGCCGCTTTCGCGTGTTCGACTATGTCGACAAGCCGGCCGCGGTCGACCGGACGGCCGCGATCGGCGGGACGGCCGCGATCGACGGGACGCCTGCGATCGACCGGACGCCCGCGATCGACCGGACGCCTGCAGTCGACCGGACCCACGCGATCGAACGGCCCGGCATCGACCAGCCCAAGGTCGACAGTCGCTAGCGCAACGCAAGGCTCGATTGCCATGTCAGCCGTTTCCGACCCGACAGGGCGTCTCGATGCGACCCTCCGGCACTGGCTCGAGGCGCGCTTCGCCTCCTTCATCCGTCTCATCTCATCGCCATCGCGCAGAGCACGCGCCGCGTGGTGCGGATCCGGATCGCTGACCGGCTGATCCACGCGCCGACCGCGGCCGTGCTCCATCGGTTCCGCGAGTTCGTTGCCGGACGCGACACGCGCGTGGCCGAGTTCGAGCAACCGCTGTTCGCCTGGCGCCGAGCCCGGGCGGCGCCGATCAGTTCAGCATCGCCGGCAACCAGAGCGACAGCCACGGCACGAAGGTGACGATCAGCAGCGCCACGATCAGCACCGCGATGTACGGCACCACCTCGCGCGTCAGCAGCCCCAGCCGGACCTTGGACACGGAACTGGCCACGAACAGCAACACGCCCACCGGCGGGGTCAACTGGCCGATGGTCAGGTTGACCAGCAGCACGATCCCGAAGTGCGTCAGGTCGATCTGATAGTGCTGCAGCACCGGGATCAGGATCGGCACCAGGATGATCATGATCGCGATCGTCTCCATGAAGCAGCCGAGGACCAGCAGGATCGCGTTCAGCAGCAGGAGCACCAGCCACGGCTGGTCGGTGGCGTTGCGCAGCGCCTCGGAGATCAGTTGCGGCGCCTGCTCGATCCCGAGGATCCACGAGAACGGCGAGGCCGCGGCGACGATCAGCAGGATCACCGCCGTCTCCTTGGCAGTGGTCAGCAGGATCGCCGGCAGATGTGACCACTGCAACGTCCGGTAGACGAAGCGGCCGACGATGAACGAGTACGCAGCTGCGACGCCGGCGATCTCGGTCGCGGTGAACACCCCCATCCGGAAGCCGACGAGGATCAGCACCGGCATCAGCAGCGCCCAGAACGCGCTCTTGAACTCGGCCCAGAGCCGCGACCAGGCGAATGCCTGGTCCTTCGGAAAATGCCGCCGGCGCGCGATCCACATCGTCAGCAGCACCATCGCCAGCGCCATCACGAAGCCCGGCAGGATCCCGGCCCAGAACAGGCCGCCGAGCGAGATGTTCGCCTGCCAGGCATAGATCACCATCAGGATCGACGGCGGGATGATCGGCCCGAGCGTGGCACAGGCGGCGCAAAGCGCGGCAGCGAAGCTGGCGCCGTAGCCGGTGCGCGCCAGCTGCGGGACGAACACGCGCGACGTGGCGGCGCAATCGGCCACCGACGACCCCGAGATTCCGGACAGGAAGATGTTGCCGACGATCGCCGTCTGCGCCATCCCGCCGCGGATGTGGCCGACGAATGCCCGGGTGAACGAGAACAACCGTTCGCTGATCCCGGAATCGTTCATCAACGAACCGGCCAGCGTGAACAGCGGGATCGCCAGCAGCGGGAACGACTGGACTCCGGTCACCACGCGCTGCGCGACGACCGACAGTGGAAAACCCTCGACGGCCACCACCAGCAGTGAGGCACCGAGCATCGCCAGCGCGATCGGCAGGCCGATGACGAGCAGGACGACGAAGGCGATGAGCAGGACGATCATCGCCTGCTGTCAGGGCTCGATGGGACCACCCGCCTGCTCGACGATGGTTTCGGTTTCGCCGCGAAACACCGGCGCCGCGCCCTCGTCGGCCCAGAGACGAATGATGTGGACCAGCGCCAGCACCAGGCCGACCGGCATCGACGCGGCGAACCACCCCTTGGAGACGCCGAGCATCGGTGACTCGACGCCGACTTCCTGCTTGACCTGGTCCCAGCAGGCAACGACCGCCACCGCGACGATGGCGATCCCGATCAGCAGTGTCAGCGTGTTCAGCCAGCCCATCTTCGGGTGACGGAAGACCGCGGCCATGACATCGATCCGGATATGCGTTCGACTACGGACCGCCGCCGCCGCGCCGATGAACACCATCCAGGTGAACAGGCCGACGATCAGTTCCTCGCCCCAGGTCAGCGGGTCGTTGAACACATAGCGCAGCACCACGGCAAGGAGCACGAGCCCGGCCACCAACCCGTGGGCGCAGATGATGAACAGGTCCTCGATGCGCGCGAGCACATCGTCGATCGCGCGCAGCACGCCGCTACTTCGCCGCGTCGATCGCTGCGCGGACGCGCTTCAGGTTCTCCACCCCCCAGCGCGCCTCCAGCTTCTGCAGCGCCGGCGCCATCCTGGCGGCAAAGGCGTCGCGGTCGGGCTTGTCGACGATTGCCGTCTTGCCGCTCTTCCTGATGTCCTCGAGCATGCTGGCCTCGCGCGCCTGCTGCAGCTTCGAGTTCTTCGCCGATGCTGCTGCCGCCTCCTCGAGCAGCAGCTTCTGCAGCTCCGGCGCCAGCCGCTCGAACGACCGCCGGTTGATGACGACGGTATTGTTCTGCAGCATGTGCCGCGTCATCGACAGATGCGCCTGTACCTCGTAGAACTTGCGCGAGAAGATCGTGGGGATCGGATTCTCCTGGCCGTCGACGGTGCGCTGCTGGAGCGCGGTGTAGACCTCGCCGAACGGAATCGGCGTCGGCGCTGCCCCCATCGCCCGGATCATCTCGACGAAGGCTTGCGATTCGGGGACGCGGATCTTCAAGCCCGCCATGTCTTCAGGGCGTCGGATCGCTTTCGGGTTGGTGGTCAGGTTGCGCCAACCCCAGTACCAGATCTTCGACAGCATCAGCACGTTGTGCTTGTCGCGCAACTCGTCGAACTGCGGCTGGAACGCCGCGCCGCTGAT
>JBEVJQ010000432.1:0-10480 GCA_040510055.1 Burkholderiaceae bacterium
CCGTGTTCTGCCTGGTCACGATGCTGCCGCTGACGCTGGCGATGCGGCGCCGACCGCGGCTGCTCGGAACGGCCGCGGCTCCCGGCGGCCCGGCGTCGGCCGCGGTCGCGGCTTCCACTATCGCCCCTGCTCCGGCCGCGGGCGCTGAGCCCGGGGACGTGCCAGCCGTGGCCGATGGCCCGGCGCCGGTGACGATGCCAGCGGTGACGATGCCGGCCGTCGCGAACCCGCATGCGCGCCCGATCGGCATGGCGCCCGGTCCGCTGCAGACGCTGCTCTGCATCGCCGGTGTCGCCTGCTGCGTCGCGATGTCGATGCCGCAAGTCCACATCGTCGCCTACTGTGCCGACCTCGGCTTCGGCGTGGCCCGCGGGGCCGAGATGCTGTCACTGATGCTGGGCTTCGGAATCGTCAGCCGCATCGGCTCGGGCTTCATCTGCGATCGAATCGGCGGCCTGAAGACGTTGCTGCTCGGTTCGGTCATGCAGGGGATCGCCCTGATCCTGTTCCTCCCGGCCGATACGGTGATGTCGCTCTACCTGGTCTCGATCCTGTTCGGCCTGTTCCAGGGCGGGATTGTCCCGATGTATGCGATCGTCGTCCGCGAGAACTTCCCGGCTGCCGAGACCGGCGGGCGCGTCGGGCTCGCGATCACGGCAACGCTGCTCGGCATGGCGTTGGGCGGCTGGCTGTCGGGCAAATTGTTCGACCTGACGGGGTCGTACCAGGCGGCGTTCCTGAACGGCATCGGCTGGAACGCGGTCAACGTCATCATCGTGGTCTACCTGCTGCTGTTCCGGCGCCGGTCGAGGGCCGGAGCCGGTTCGTACGCCATGGGGCGCTCGACGGCTCAGGGCGCCTGAACGGCGGCTCGCGGTCAGCCGCGAATCGCTACGTCGTCGGCGACGACGCCGATGTCCTCGTCAGGTATCGCGTCGAGTTCGGCGAGCCAGACCGTGGCCTCGGAATCACTCGGCGCGCGCCAGTCGCCGCGCGGCGACAGCGACCCACCCGAGCCGACTTTCGCCGCGTTCGGGATGCACGAGCGCTTGAACTGACTGGTCTTGAAGAAGCGGTAGAGGAAATTGCGCAGGTGGGCCTTGATCTCGGGCAGCCGATAGGCGTTGTGCGCGCCGTCGAAGCCGGCGGGCCAACGACCGCGGTCGCGGTCGGACCAGGCGACGTGGGCGAGGAACGCGATCTTCGACGGCCGGAAGCCGTAGCGCAGGACGTGGAACAGGTGGAAATCCTGCAGTTCGTACGGGCCGACGGCAGCTTCGCTCGATTGCGCACGTGCAGGCTTCGCCGCGTCGTCGGTCGCGCCGGCCTCGCTCGATTGCGCGCGCGCAGGCTTCGCCGCGTCGTCGGTCACGCCGGCGTCCTCGTCCATCGGCACCAGTTCCGGACTGATCTCCGTGCGGAGAATGGCGACGAGCGTCGCCGAGCCGGTGCGGTCGAGCAGGCCAGCGTGCGCGGTCCAGCGGATCAGGTGGCTGACGAGCGTTTTCGGGACGCTGGCGTTGACGCTGTAGTGCGACATGTGATCGCCGACGCCGTAGGTGCACCAGCCGAGCGCGAGTTCGCTGAGGTCACCGGTGCCGACGACGAGGCCGTTGACCTGGTTGGCCAGGCGAAACAGCAGGCTCGTCCGCTCGCCGGCCTGGACGTTCTCGAACGTGATGTCGTAGACGCTCTCGCCACGCGCGAACGGGTGGCCGATGTCGGCGAGCATTTGTCGGCAGCTCGGTCGGATGTCGATCTCGCGGCTCTCGCAGCCGACCGACGCCATCAGTCGCTGCGCCTGCTCGCGCGTCCGGCCGCTGGTCGCGAAGCCCGGCATCGAACAGCCCAGGATCCGGTCGCGCGGGCGCCCGAGCCGATCCATCACCTGGGCACAGACCAGGAGCGCCAGCGCCGAATCGAGGCCGCCGGAGACGCCGATGACGAGCCGCGCGGCGCCGCTCGCTTCGACCCGGCGAGCGAGTGACTGCACCTGGATGGCGAAGACCTCGCGGCAGCGCTGGTCGCGATCGGCAGCGTTCGACGGCACGTACGGGAAACGCTCGATCGCCCGGCGCAACCCGCGAGCCGCTGCCGGTACCGACGCATCGAAGTCCACCGTGCTCCAACCCGTCAACTGGTCCTTGAACTGCTGCGCCGACTGGCCGAACGTGGTCTGGCGCATCCGCTCGCGCGACAAGCGCTCGACGTCGACGTCGGCGAAGATCGTCCGCGGGCCGATGGCGAACCGCTCGCTTTCGGCGAGCAGAGTGCCGTTCTCGTAGATCATCGCGTGACCGTCCCAGGCCAGGTCGGTGGTCGACTCGCCGTAGCCCGCCGAGGTGTAGAGATAGGCCGCGACGCAGCGCGCCGACTGCTGCGACGCGAGCTGGTGGCGGTAACCGTCCTTGCCGATGGTGATGTTCGAGGCCGACAGGTTGATCAATACCGTGGCACCGGCCAGCGCAGCGAAGCTCGACGGCGGGATCGGCACCCAGACGTCCTCGCAGATCTCGACGTGAAACGTCCAGTGATCGAAGTTGGTACACCGAAACAGCAGCCGCGAACTGAACGGTACCCGCGCGCCGCAGAGGTCGACCTCGGTCGAAAGCGCCGATTCGCCGCTGGCGAACTGCCGCGCCTCGTAGAACTCGCCGTAGTTCGGCAGGTAGGTCTTGGGGACGATGCCGAGCAGACGGCCATGGCTGACGACGGCAGCGCAGTTGAACAACCGGTTATCGACGCGCAGTGGCAGCCCGACGACGGCCACGGCGTCCACCGTGCGCGACGCCTCGACCACGCGCGACAGAGCCGTCTCGCAAGCCGCGAGCAACGCGGCCTGGTGGAAAAGGTCGTCGCAGCTGTAGGCCGACAGACCCAGCTCGGGAAACGCCACCAGGACGGCGCCCTCGGCGGCGGCCTGGCGATAGGAGAGGATGGTTTGCTCGCCGTTGAAGGCGGGATCGGCGACGCGAACCGACGGCACCACGACAGCAGTACGGATGAAGCCGTGCCGGAACGGGTTGTCGAAGGCGATCGTTCCCGGGCCGGAACGCGCCGGCGCGGTCATGTCGGTCATGGTGGTGATGCGGTCATGGCGAACGGGATAGTGTAAGGCGGAGGCCCGAGCGACCCGAGCGCCCCGCCCGGCCGAACCACCCCAGCGACCGAGCGGTGCGTGCGGCGCGAGCGCGCCGGGTCGCGCCGGCCGGGCGCTACGGCCAGGACGCTGCCATCGTAGGTGCCGCCTTGGCGAGGATCACCACCGAGATACCGCGGGCCGGAGCCAGCGCATCGGCGTTCTGATAGAAGTGCGGCTGATTGCCCGGGAAGCCCAGCACGTCGCCGGGGTGCAGGTCGTAGCGCAGGCCAGCGACGACGATCTGCACGTGGCCGTCGAGGCAGGTGAAGAACTCGCGCGTGCCGGGCAGGTGCGGCGTACCGCCCATCGAGCCGCCGGGCTCGAAATCCATCACGTCCATCAACTCGTCCGGCACCGATTCGGGCACGAGCGCCCGGATGGTCACGCCGCGCCCCTTGCGACCGACGGCGACCTCGGCTGCCGGCCAGCGGCGAACGCGCGCCCGCGGCGAGGCCAGCAACTCGTCGATCGGCACCCCCAGGGCCCCTGCCACCTTGACCAGCACGACCAGCGACGGGTTGCCGCCGCCCGATTCGAGGTTCGCAATCGTCGAGCGCGGCAGTCCCGCGCCGCGCGCCAGCGCCTCCTGCGTCAGTGCGCGGGCGTGGCGCAGCGCGGCCAGGTTCCGGGCCAGGTGGGCGGCAACACCGGAACCGGCGTCGGACGTGATCGCCTCGGCCTTCGCGCTGGACGCGCCGGTCGTGGCGCCGGCCATGTCGGTCGTGGCGCCGGACGCGTCGGTCGTGGCGCCGGACGCGTCGGTCGTCGCGCCGGACATGTCGGTCCTCGTGCCGGACGCGTCGGTCGACGCGTTCACGTCGGTCGATGCGCTCACGTCGTTCTCGTCGGTCGTGTCCATTCCATCGAACTGCCGCCAATCCGTTGGACAACGGGCTCGCTTAGCGCGTTGCCCGGCCCCATTCTCGCATCACCCCTGGTTGGAGAACCCCGGAGGAAATTGCATGAATCACATCGACCACGACCTACTAGCGGACGCCGCGACGCGGACGGTACTGCGCGGACGGCGGGTCGCCATCACCGGCGGCACGTCGGGACTGGGGCTGGCACTAGTGCGCGAACTCCACGCGCAAGGCGCGCAGGTCGCCTTCGTCGCCCGCGATGCGGCGCGTGTCCGACGTACGGCCGCCGAGTTCCCTGGCAGCCACGGCATCGTCGGTGACATCGCCGACAAGGAGGCGATCCATCGCATCGCCCTGCAGATCAACGCCGCCCTTGGCGGGCTCGATGTGCTGGTCAACAACGCGTCGAGTCTCGGCACGGTGCCGTTGCGGCCGTTGGCCGATACCGATTGCGAAGACCTCGAGCGGGCGCTCGCGGCCAACCTGCTCGGCCCGTTCCGACTGACCCGCGCGCTGCTGGGCAGCCTCGATGGCAGCGTTCGCGAACAGCGCGCACACGGCGAGGCCGCAGGGCAAGGCAACCGGCACGCGGTCGTCGTCAACGTCAGCAGCGATGCCGCCGTCACGCCGTATGCCGGCTGGGGTGCCTACGGCACCAGCAAGGCAGCGCTCCACCATCTGTCGCGGATCTGGCAGCAGGAATTGGTCGTCCGCGACATCGACGTGCTGTCGTTCGACCCCGGTGACATGGACACACCGCTCCATGCGGCCGCGGTCCCGGACGCCGACCCGTCGACGCTCAGGCAACCGGCCGCGGCGGCGCGTGAACTTGTCACGGCGATCGCCGATGCAATCGAGGGTCGAACGCGGGCATCGACGGGGGCGTCCCACAGTCGACTCGAGGTAGGCACGACCGCATGATCACCGAATGCGACCGGGTCGTCGTCGCGCGACCGTCGGATGACGACCCGCCCACCACCGAAGCCGACCCGAACGGCATGCAGCGCACGGGCCTGAAGCCCGCGAGGCGGCCGTCGCAGCGTCCCGCCGATGCCAGGCTGCTGGTCGTGGCCGCCGACGGATCGCTCCGGCACGAGCCTCGCGTCCGGCTGCCGATGATCTTGCGGCGCGGCGATCTCGTCGTCGCCAACGACGCCGCGACGCTCCCCGCGAGCCTCGGCGGCATCCACCTGGCGAGCGGCCAGCCGCTGGAAATCCGCCTTGCCGGAAGACGGTCGCTCGATCGGCACGACGTCCGGGCCTTTCGCGCGATCGCGTTCGGCGCCGGCGACCATCGGACCCGTACCGAGGACCGCGGCCCGCCGCCGCCGCTGGCGCCGGGGGATACGTTGGCGCTCGGCCCACTGCGGGCGACCATCACCCAACGGCTCGGTCATCCGCGGCTGATCGAGTTGCGTTTCGACGGCGCGCCCGAGGCGATCTGGGCCGGCATCGCCGGTCATGGGCGGCCAGTCCAGTACGCCCATGTCACCGAGCCGTTGGCGCTGTGGGATGTGTGGACGGCGATCGCGGCGCTACCCGCGGCGTTCGAGCCGCCGTCGGCGGGCTTCCTGCTCGACTGGCGAATGCTCGATGCGCTGCGCGCCGCCGGTATCGGCTTTGCCACCCTGACTCACGCGGCCGGGCTGTCATCGACGGGCGACGCGGGGCTCGACCAGCAGTTGCCGTTCGAGGAACCCTATCGGCTGCCGGCCACGACCGTCGCCGCGATAGCAACGGCGCGCGCCAGCGGCGGCCGGGTGATCGCGATCGGAACCACGGTCACGCGCGCGCTCGAGCACGCCGCGAAGGTCCGCTGGCCACTCACCTGCGGCGACGGTGTCGCCGACCAGCGGATCGGTCCGGGGACGGTACTGCGAGTCGTCGATGCGATCGTCAGCGGCACGCACGAGCCGGGCAGCAGCCACTACCAACTGCTTCGTGCGTTCGCGGACGACGCCGTCCTCGCACGGGTCGATGTCGCCCTTGCCGTGTCCGGCTACCGGACCCACGAGTTCGGCGATTCGGTCCTCGTCGAACGGCGGGTGAAGATTGCCGCGGGCAGAGAACTCGCGAGTGAGTTCTGATCGGCGGCGACGAAGGGTTGGGGAATCAGCCTGGGGTTGCAGTGCTGACCTGGCGACTGAACGTGTTGCGCCCCGACCGGTCGACGCCGCGCATCAGGAAGACCTGCCGCCCCGAGTGATCGACGATCCCGGGTCGCTTGCCCATCTCGCGGGCAAGGTCGCGATCGAAGACGCTGGTCGTCGGCATGAACCGCATGGTCATCCCACGCCGCGACCGCGGCGACGTATTGGCCTCGGAACCGTGGAGCAGGTAGACGTCGTGCAGCGACAGCTGGCCCGCCTTCAGCACGATATCGACCGCCCGCGACTCGTCGAGTTCGGCCGGTTCCAGTTCCTGGTGCAGCGTCACATCATCGCCCAGCACCGTCCGGTGGGCGCGCAACGCGCGGTTGGTGTGCGACCCCTTGATGACTCGCAGGCAACCGTTCTCCGGTGTCGAGTCGTCGAGCGCCAGCCAGACACTGCAGGTCGCGAGCGGCCGTATCGGCCAGTACTCGCCGTCCTGGTGCCACGGCGTTCGCTTGCCGTCGTGCGCCGGCTTGGCGAACAGACTGCTGTTCCAGAGCGCGATGTCCGGCCCGATCAACTGCTCGACCATGTCGAGGATCCCGGGGTTGTCGCAATACTGGAAAAACCCGAGGTCGTACTGGAACAGCATCGGACAGTAGTCGCGGAACTCCGGGTGGCGCTCGAGCAGCGCCGCATGGCGTGACCGGATGGCCTCGAGCATCGACTCGGGCAGCCGAAAGTCCGGAACGACATAGCCGTCGCGGTGGTACTGGGCGATCTGGGTTTCGGTAAGCATGGTGTCTCCACGGCCCTCCTGCTCGCAGCAGATTGTTTCACGACTGACGATTGCGGCCCCACCGTGCTTATTGCTCGACCGCGGTCCACGCGAGTCGTTGACGAAGCGTTGTCGGAAAGACGAACAACTGTCGGACCGCTTTCCGCCTGAGAACCACGGGTCAGCCCGGACCATGGCTGGGCCCGCCGGTTGCCATTCCATTGATCGACATGCGACTCGCCGGCATCCGCCTCACACTTCTGGTCTCGATCGGCCTGCTCGGCGCCGTCGGCTGCGCGTCGCTGCCGCCGCCGGATACCTTGCCGCGAACCGGCCAGCAGCCGGCTGCGACGACCGCGGGCGCGGCACGGGTCGACCTCGCGCGCCTATCGGCGAGTGGCGCCGCGTTCGCGCGGCGGATCGATGGCCTCACGGCCGCGCATCCGAAACAGTCGGGTGTCCATCCGCTGCCGGGCGGTCGCGAGGCCTTCGCCGTCCGGGCACGGTTGATCGAATCTGCCGAGGCGACGCTCGACCTCCAGTACTACCTCTGGAGAGACGACCTGTCGGGGCGAATGTTGTTCGACGCCGTGCGCCGCGCGGCCGACCGCGGCGTTCACGTCCGACTGCTGCTCGACGACGGCAACACCATCGGCCAGGACGATCTCCTCGCCTGGCTCGACGAGCATCCCGGAATCGAGGTCCGGCTGTTCAACCCGTTCGCACAGCGACGGTTGCGCCTGCTCGAGTACCTCGGCGACTTCGATCGACTGCAGCGGCGGATGCACAACAAGTCGTTGACTGCCGACGGCCAGGCAGCGGTCATCGGCGGCCGCAATATCGGTGACGCCTATTTCGACGTCACCGACGGCACGGCATTCACCGACCTCGATCTGCTCGTCATCGGCCCCATCGTCTCCGATCTGTCGGCCGACTTCGAGCGCTACTGGAACAGCCGGTCGTCGTATCCGGCCGCGCAACTGCTGCGACCGCTCGATGACGCGGCGCGGGAACGGGTCCTGAGCCGGCTCTCCGGTTCGGGTGACGGACCGCAGACCGGGTTCTACCGCGAGGCGCTCGAGCGGACACGCGCGCTCGCCGACCTGCGCGAAGGGCGCCTCGACCCCATCTGGGCGCCGGTCACCATGATCAGCGACGATCCTGCCAAGGTTCTCGTCCGCGACCGCAAGCCCGCGCCGGTCGCGACCCTGATGGAACGATCCGTGGGCGAGCCGCGCCGTACGCTCGAGATCGTCTCCCCGTATGTCGTGCCGATGGCCGAGGGCGTCGGGTACCTGGCCGGCCTGGTGAACCGCGGCGTCCGCGTCCGGATCCTGACCAACTCGCTGGCGTCGACCGACGTCGTCGCGGTCCACGCCGGCTATGCCCGCTGGCGCGAGGCATTGCTCGATGCCGGTGTCGAGCTGTTCGAGTATCGGCGCGAGGCAAGGCCGCCCGGGGGCAGTGGCGGTCGCGGTTCCCGGGGGAGCGCAGGCGGCGGTTCGGCGGCAAGCGGCGGTGGTGGTTCCCGGGCGAGCGCCGGTGGTTCGGCGGCGGCGAGCGGTGGTGCGGCCATCGGCTCGAGCGGCGCCGGCGCATCGGAATCGAGCCTCCACGCGAAGACGTTCTCGGTCGACGGCGAGCGGATCTATGTCGGATCGGCCAACTTCGATCCGCGCTCGGCCGCGCTGAACACCGAACTCGGCTTCGTGGTCGCAAGCCCGGCGTTGACCGCGACCATCGACGAATCCTACGCGCGCGATGTCCCGCGCAATGCCTGGCGCGTGGACCGCGACGCGACGGGCGCGCTGCGCTGGAGCGCGACGACGGACGACGGGGCCGAGGTCCGCGACTCCGAGCCCGATGCCAGTCCGCAACGCCTGTTCGGGGCCGGGATGCTCTCGATCCTGCCGTTCGACTGGCTGCTCTGAAGGGCGGGCAGGAGCACGATCTTCAGCGGCAATCGATCGCTACGGGAGCAGCCTTCAACGCCCGCGCCTTCGCCTCGCCGAGGTCCCAGTAGAGTCCCGTCATCAAGCCCAGGCCCTCGCGGACGATGGCCACCGGCACGTTCTCGTTGGGCGCATGATTGGCCGAGCCCGGATACGAGTGCGGCACCCAGATCGTGGGCAGCTTCAGGACCTCGGTGAAGACGTCGTTCGGCAGCGATCCACCGAGGCTCGGCAGGATCGCGGGCTCGATGCCGCTGGTGCGCCGAAGCGATTCGACGGCCCACTGGACCCACGGATGGCCGGGATCGATCCGCGAGGCGCGGAACATCGACTCGCGCGATGGCGCGATCTTCACCATCGGCAAACCCTGGCGATCGAGGAACACGCGAAGCTTCTCGAGCAGCCGATCGGGGTCCACGCCCGTCACGTAGCGCAGTTGCATCGCCGCCCAGGCGCGCGGCGGGATCGCGTTGACGGGAAACCGCGGATTGCCGGTCTCGAAGGCGAGCACCTCGAGGCTGCACCAGGCGAACACGCGCTCGGCCGGTGTCAGGCCGGGCTCGCCCCAATCGGGCTCGATCTGCGGATCGCCGGGTGCCGGTTCGAAGGCCAGCTTGGCAACCGCTTCGCGGACCCTTGGCGGAATGCCGTCGGGCACCCAGCCGGGGATCCGGATCTGGCCATTCGGACCGACCATCGAAGCGATCGCGTGAGCGAGGACGATGCCGGGGTTCGAGATCAGCCCGCCCCAATTGCCGGAATGGTGGGCGCCGTCGCGCGCGTCGACACTGAGGTCGAAACCGAGGCCGCCACGCGAACCGAGGAAGATCGTCGGCTTGGCCCGCGCGATTCGCGGTCCATCGGAGGCGATCAGCAGGTCGGCGGCAAGCGCATCGTGGTGGTCCTCGGCGAACGCGCGCAGGCCCGGTGAGCCGGTCTCCTCGCCCATCTCGATCAGGTAGCGACAGTTGAAGCCCAGCTGGCCGCGCGCGCCGAGCACCGTCTCGAGAGCGGCGATGTTGATCGTGTGTTGGCCCTTGTTGTCGACGACGCCGCGGCCGAACCAGTAGCCGTCGCGCTCGGTCAGGGTCCAGGGCGCGAGGCCCGACTTCCAGCGGTCGTCCTGGCCACGTACGACATCGCCGTGGCCGTAGCCGAGCACTGTCGGCAGGTCGTCGCCCTCGTGCCGGTCGGCGATCAGGAACGGTGCCGGCGCCTTCGGATGCGTCAGCACGCGGCACGAGAAACCCATCCGCTCGAACGCCGGGATCATCTCCTCGCGCAGATAGCGCTCCATTACCGGCGCGCGCTCGGGGTTCTGGCTTTCGGTGGGCATCGCAACGCGCCGGGCCAGCGTCGCGAACAGCGCGCCGGAGTCGACGAGGCCGCGGGCGGTGTCGACGGCACGCTCGCGCTCGGCGGGGTCGACGGGTTGGTCGGGGTCGTCGGATTGGTCGGGGTCGACGGCTTCCCCGGAGTCGACGGCGTGCCCGGGGTCTGCGGTGGCGGCTGGATTCATGACGAGGTCTCCGGGGATGGCAATGACGAGGGATAGAGATGGCAGACGACGCGGCCGGCACGATCGTCGACGGTCGGAGGCGTCGCGGTCGAGCACTGCGGCATCGCCTGCGGGCAGCGCGGGTGAAAGGCGCAGC
>JBEVJQ010000433.1:0-5199 GCA_040510055.1 Burkholderiaceae bacterium
GAAGTCGTGCGGCTCGGCGGGACCGGCGTGGCCGCGTGGACCCGCGAGATCGCGGCCCGGCTCGCCGCTCGCAACCCATGCGCCGCGCGCAAGGAGGCAAGATGACGGATGTGCTCGTCGAACGGCGTTGGGACCCGCCGCTGACCGAAGCCGACGCGCTGGCGATGGCGCAGCTGGCCGAGAGCTGCCTCGGCATCCACCGCGTGGACTGGTGCGGCAGCCTGCTGTCGTCGGACGGTGCGCAGATGTTCTGCCATTTCCGCGCGCCGGACGCCGAGTCGGTCCGGATCGCGCTGCGCCAGCCGGGTGCGTCGCCCGGCAATGCCTGGTCGTGTACGGTCGAGGATGCGCCCCGTGCCGGCCTTTCGGACCTGGCGCGGGTGAACGTCGTCACGACCCACCGCTTCGACGAAGCGGTCGATGTCGCGACGATCCAGGCGCGGGCCCGGTCGGCGGCCAGCCACCTCGATGGTCGGCACGGTTGCCTGGTGCGCACCTATGTCTCCAACCATGGGCGGCGGATGATCTGCCTCTACCAGTCGGCCGACATCGGGCCGGTGCGCGACGCGGAGCACCAGGCCGGGGTGGCGCCCGATCGGGTCTGGGCGGTCCGCCGCTTCGCACCCGTGACGGGCTGACGCGCCGGTCGCGAGCGGTCGTCCGCTTCGCGACAGGCGGCGCGCTGATTCCACGCTGGGTCAAACGCTGGTTCACACGCGGCGGTCGCACAGTCGCTGCTGCCCGGTCATCGAACCGGCCGGCTTTTCACCCCCACGCAGGAGTGCATCCATGGAGACCCTCGTCAATACCGTCCAGAACGGCGTCAACATCGAAGCCTTGCTGGGCGCCCGCACAGCGCTGAGCGAAGCCCCGGAGGCCGCTCGGTTCAAGTGGCGGGCCACCAGCGAATGGCTGAACGGCACGCACAGCCGCTCGAGCATCGACGGCTTCTTCGGCCTGGGCGGCGAGCAGAGGCACCGGCAGAGCTACCAGTTCGATACCGACCACCCGGAGATCTTCGCATCCGAGGACAACGGCCCCACGCCCGTCGAGTACATCCTGGTCGGGCTGGCCGGTTGCCTCTCCGCCGGGATCGCGGCGGTCGCGCAGTATCGCAACATCCAGTTGCGGTCGGTCAAGGCCACGGTGGAAGGCGGCATGGACATCCAGGGGATCCTCGGCATCGACGCCAACGTCCGCAACGGTTTCGACGGCATCCAGGTCCACTTCGAGGTCGACGCCGACGCGACGCAGGAGCAGATCGCGGCGCTGGTGGCGCAGTCGCAGAAGCGCTCGGCGGTGTTCGACGTCATCACCAATCCGACCGACGTGCACGTGAGCGTGAGCAAGGTGTGATGTCCGTTGCCCCGATGCGGCGCACGGCTGCCGTCGTCGACGTCGTCGTCGTCGGTGGTGGCCATTCCGGGCTGGCGATGAGCCATGCGCTGTCGCAGCGCTCGGTCGAGCACATCGTGATCGAGCGTGGCGACGTCGGCAACGCCTGGCGCACCGAGCGCTGGGATTCGCTGCGCCTGCTCACGCCGAACTGGATGACGCGGCTGCCGGGTCATCATTACGACGGCGACGACCCGGACGGTTACATGAGCGCCGGCGAGGTCGTTTTCTTCCTGTCCGCGTACGCTGACAAGATCGCGGCACCGCTCGTCACCGGAACGACGGTGCTGCAGGTCGAGCCCGCACCCGGAGGGTACCGGGTGGCGACGGACAGGGGCGACTGGCTCTGTCGTGCGGTCGTGCTGGCAAGCGGCGCATTCAACAAGCCGGTCGTGCCCCGGGTTGCCGCCGGCGTGCCCGAGGGCATCGCGCAGCTCACCACGCACGACTATCGCGGTCCGCGACAGCTTGCCGATGGTGGTGTGCTCGTTGTCGGCGCGTCGGCCACCGGCCTGCAACTGGCGCAGGAGATTCACCTCAGCGGGCGCCCGGTGACACTCGCGGTCGGCGAGCACGTGCGCATGCCGCGGGTGTACCGCGGCCGCGACGTCCAATGGTGGATGCTCGCCAGCGGCATGCTGGATCAGCGCATCGAGGAGATGGACGACCGCGACCGCGCCCGACGCCTGCCCTCGCCGCAGCTCGTCGGCACACCCGAACGCGCGACGCTGGATTTGAACGCGCTGCGGCAGCAAGGCGTCGCCATCGTCGGCCGTCTGGTCGGCATCCGCGACGGCAAGGCGCAGTTCTCGGGATCGCTGCGCAACATCTGCGCGCTCGCCGACCTGAAGCTGAACCGTCTGCTCGATGGGTTCGACGCCTGGGCGGAGACCATCGGCCTGGCCTCCGTCGTCGGCGCCGTCGAACGCCATGCCGTAACGCAGGTCGACCCGTCACCGCGGCTCGGCCTCGACCTGAAGCGCGAGGTGCGAACCGTCGTCTGGGCGACCGGCTTCGAGCCAGACCATTCGTGGCTCGGCGTGCCGGTCTTCGACCGCTCGGGACGATTGAAGCATGACCGCGGCGTGGTCGATGCGCCGGGCCTGTACGTCCTCGGGCTGCCGTTCCTGCGGCGCCGCAAGTCGAGCTTCATCCACGGCGCAGAGGACGACGTGCGCGAACTGGCGTCGCATCTGCTCGGCCACCTCGACGCCACGCGAAAGCTGCAGGTCGCAATCGCGGCTTGAAGCTTGCGGGCGGTGCGATCGCGGGCGCCGGGGAGGGCACTGCAGGGTCGGCGGTGCCGCTTTCCCGCTCGCGACAGCATCCGCGGCGCCGACCGCAGCCGGTCAGTCGAGCTTGAGCTCGACCCGCTTCATCACCTCGCCCCACTTGCGGCTGTCGGCCGCCAGTTGCCGCGTCGCTTCGGCGCCGGTCCCGCCGACGGCCTCGAGGTCGGCGGTGGCGAGGCGGCGAGCCACCTCGTCCTGCCGCAGAGCGTCGACCAGTGCCTTGCGAAACGAATCGAGGACGGGCTCGGGAACGCCCCGCGGCGCGAACACGACCACCGAGAACGTCGCGTCGTAGTCGCCGAAGCCGGTCTCGGCGATGGTCGGGACTTCGGGCGCGATCGGCGAGCGCTGGCGGCCAGAAACGCCGAGCGCGACCAGTTTGCCGGCACGGACCTGCGGCATGACGGTGGGTCCGGCGAGAAAGCCGCAGGCAACCTGGCCGGCGATGACGTCGGTCATGGCCGGCGCCGGTCCCTTGTACGGGACGTGCGTCATCGGCACCGCGGCCTGCGTCAGCAGCAGTTCCATCGCCAGGTGACCCGGCACGCCGGCACCGCCGCTGGCATAGGTCAGGCTCCGGTCGCTGCCGGCCTTCGCGACCAGCGCCTTGACGCTGTCGATGCCGGCGCCGGGATGGCAGACCAGCATCTGGCTGAACCGTGCCGCGTAGGTCACCGGCTGGAGCGAATCGGCCTTGAACCCGGGGTTGCGATAGAGCAGCGGATTGACCGTCAGCGTGGTATCGGTCGTCACCAGCCAGGTGTGGCCGTCGGGCGTGGCGCGGGCGACGTCGGCCGCGCCGATGTTGCCCCCGGCACCGGGCTTGTTCTCGACCACAACCGGTTGCTTCAGCGCGACGGCGAGCCGGTCCGAGATCGCGCGCGAGACGATGTCGGTGGGCGCACCGGGCGCCGAGGTCGTGACGATCCGCAGGGTCTTCGACGGCCAGCCCTGAGTCTGCGCCTGCGCCTGGCCGGTGGCGAACAGCAACGCCAGGCCGGGGCCGATGAGCAGCATCCGTCGACGGCGGCCCGGTCGGGGCGCGGCAGCCATCACCAGTCTCCCTGCGTTCGTGCGTTAATCCTGCGCGGCGATGGTAGCCTCTGATGGCACCATCTGGGTCTCGGCCGCACCGGGGCTCGGCCTTGGACTGCTGTCCGATATCGACAAGCGACCCGAGGCGAAGGTAAGTTTCAGCAAGGGCTGGACGACCGCCGGTCGCAAACTCTCAGAACAACCCCTATCGGAGGTAGACCATGGAGTCATCGAAGCGTTCCCTGCCGACGGATCGGCGTGCATTGCTTGCCGCGCTGGCCGCCGGCGGCCTGGCGCCTTTCGTCACGCCGGCCCGGGCCCAGGCCGCCTGGCCGACGCGTCCGGTCGCGATGGTGGTCGGATTCCCCCCTGGCGGGCAGACCGACTTCGCTGGCCGCGTGGTCGCGGCCGGTATGCAGGGTGCGCTGGGCCAGTCGGTGGTGATCGAGAACAAGGCCGGGGTCAGCGGCAACATCGCCGCCCAGGAGGTGATGCGGGCGCCGCCGGACGGCTACCGGCTGCTGGTCGGCAACGGCGCGATGACGATCAGCCCCCATGTCTACACGAGCGTGCAGATGGTCGACCCGCAGAAGCTGGTACCGATCGGCGTGCTGCTGCAGTCGGCACTGATGCTGGTCGTGCCGGCGACCTCGCCGGTCAAGACCTACAAGGAGTTCGCCGAACGGGCTGTGACCCAGGACAAGGCCGGCAAGAGCCTCGACTACGGATCGGGCGGGGTCGGTTCGCTGGTCCAGGTGACGATGGAACTGCTGAGCGACCGGCTCGGCGTCAAGCTCAATCACGTTCCGTACAAGGGCAGCAGCCCGGCGATGATCGACCTGGTCGCCGGCCGGATCGACGCCATGTTCGATGCCGCGTCGGTCGTCGCCCCGTTCGTCAAGTCCGGCCAGCTGCGGCCGTTGTTCGCCACCGGCCCGCAGCGCGTCCCCGCGTTCCCCGACGTGCCGACGGCCGCCGAGGCCGGCGTCAAGGACTTCGAGATCATCTCGTTCATTGGTCTGTACGGCCCGCCGGGACTAAAGGGCGACGTCGTCACCAAGGTCAATGCGGCGATGAACACGGCACTCAAGGATCCGGGCGTGATCAAGAACATCACCGATCGCGGCGACGAGCCGGGAGGCGGAACGCCCGAGGACCTGGCCAATCTCACGCGGGCGCACTTCAAGATGTGGGGCGAAGTGGTCAAGGCGAACAATATCCGGGCCGACTAGCGAACCGGAGTCGAGCGGCCACTGCGCCCTTCGGCGAGGGACCCGATGAAGCATCGCGACAAGGTCGTCATCGTCACCGGCGCGGCACAGGGACTCGGGCTGGCCTGTGCCGAGCGCTTCCTCGCCGACGGCGCGCGGGACCTGCTGGTCGACGTCCAGCAGGACCGGCTGCGCGCCGAGGTCGAGCGACTGGGCGCCAACGCCGTCGCCTGGCCGAGCGACCTGGCTGCGATCGACTCACGCAG
>JBEVJQ010000434.1:0-2738 GCA_040510055.1 Burkholderiaceae bacterium
GCGCGACGTCTCGGTCGAGCAGCTGAGCCGCTTCTTCCGCAAGCCGGCCCAGTACTTCGTCCGCCAGCGACTGGGGATCGACCTCGGCCGCGAGGGCGCCGAACTCGTCGATGACGAAGCTTTCCTGCCCGACTGGAGCGGCCGCACCGCGCTCGCCGAGCGCCTGCTGCCCGACTGCCTCGGAGGGCTCGGTGGCGAGGCGCTGCGGCGGCGCGCACTGGCCGGCAACGAATGGCCGTCGGGCGCGATCGGCGCCGCCACGATCGCGCGCGATCTGGTGACGCTCGAACGCGTCGCAGCCGAGATCCGGCGCCATGCGGGGTCGCCGACGCTGGCGTCGCACCTGGCCGAGGTCACCATCGAGGTCGATGGCGAGACGTGGCGCGTGCATGGCCAGTTCGACGACCTGCGCGCCGCTGGACTCGTCCGCTGGCGCTACGACGAAGTGCGCGCTGCCGACCTGCTGGATATCTGGATCCCTCATCTGCTGCTCGCCGCCGGCGGGACCGAGGTCCACGCCACCCGCTGGATCCTCCGGCAAGAATGTCTGCTGCTGCGCCCGCCCGCTGACGCCCGCGCGCTGCTCGCCGACCTCGTCGCTCTCTATCGCGACGGCCTGCGCGAGCCGTCGCCGTTCCATCCGAAGGCCGCGTGGACGCTGGTCGGGCTGGAGGCGAAGCTGCCGTCGGTGCGCGGCCGCTGGCTGCCCCTCCCCCATCGCACCTATGCCGAAGGCAATGACGCCGCCGTCCGGCTCGTCGGACGCGGCCGCATTCAGGATCTCGAACCGACATTCGAGGACGTGGCTCGCCGCGTGTTCGAGCCGTTGATCGCGCATCGTGAAGTCGTCGCACTCGGTGGCGGCGACAGCGACGATGGCGACGGCAATGCCGACCCCGGCGATCGCTGCGATTCGCACGACGCCAGCGTCGCCGATGACAGCCCCGGCCCCGGCCGTGCCGCCGCCGATGACAGCCCTTGCCCTGGTCGTGCCGTCGCCGCCGGTCGCCCCGGCGACGCTGGTCGCGCCGTCGCCCCCGGTCGCCCCGTCGGCCCCCGCACGCGCAGATGATCGACGAGCCGCTGTCGGTGTTCGACTGCCCGCTGCAGGGCACGCGGCTGGTCGAGGCCTCGGCCGGGACGGGAAAGACCTGGAACATCACCGGGCTCTACCTCCGCCTGCTGCTCGAGCACGACCTCGGCGTCGACGGGATCCTCGTCGTGACGTTCACCAAGGCGGCGACGGCCGAACTGCGCGACCGGATCCGGCAGCGGGTCGTCGCCGTCCGCGATCGCTTGCGCGATCCCGCGGCGACGACCGCCGACCCCTTCGTCGATGGCCTCCTCGCCGCACTGCGCGCCCGGGCGGCCGTCGACGAGTCGAGCCTGCTCCGCCGCCTCGACCTCGCGATCGAATCGTTCGACGAAGCGGCGATCTACACGATCCACGGGTTCTGCCAGCGGGCGCTCGCCGACGTCCCATTGAGCGCGCGGATGCCGCTCGAGGTCGAACAGGCCGACGACAGTGCGCTGCTGCTCGAGGTGGCAAGCGACTTCTGGCGTCGCCACGTCGTGGCGACGTCGCCCGATGTCCCGCAGGCCGCGCAAGCAGCGCTTGGCGCCTGGCTCGCGGTGCGTCGCGATTCACCGAATGGGTGGGCCGCCAACCTGCGCCAGCGCCTGCGGCGGCCGCTGTCGCGGCTCGAATGGCCGCCCGACGTGACCAACGAGGGGCCGGGCCTAGCCACCCTCGCGAGCGACGAACTCGGCGCGCTGTTCACCGCCGCCCGTCGGCTCTGGACGGCGGAGCGATCGACGATCGTCCGCGTCGTCACCGATGCCCTGCCCGACCTCAACGCGAACCGCTACGATCCGGCGAAAGTGGCCGCCGCGTCCGACGCCTGGGACCGGCTGTTCGCGATCGGCGATCCCGTGCCGGCGGATAAGGAGATCGACTGCCTCGACCGCTTCTCGATCACGAAGCTCGAACCGAAAAAGAACCGGCCGAAGCCCCGGGCCCATCCGTTCTTCAACCTCGCCCGGTCGCTGCTCGAAGCGCGCGAGCACTTCCGCATCACGGCCGAGACGCAGCGACTGCGGCTGATGCGCGAGTTCCTCGGCCAAGCCCCGGCCATCCTGGCCCGGCTGAAGCGCGAGCGCCACCAGATCGCATTCGACGACATGCTCTGGAACCTCCACGAACGGCTCGCCTCCGACGATGGTCGGCTCGCCCGCCGGCTGCGCGAACGATTCCCCGCTGCGCTGATCGACGAGTTCCAGGACACGGACCCGCTGCAGTACGCGATCTTCGACCGCATCTACGGCCCGAGCGACAGCCCGCTGTTCTTCGTCGGCGACCCGAAGCAGGCGATCTACGGCTTTCGCGGCGCCGACCTGCCGACCTACCTCGCGGCCCGCGACCGCGCGATCGCGCGCTATTCGCTGGACACGAACCAGCGCTCGACCGCGCCGCTGCTGACGGCGCTCAACGCGCTCTATAACAGGAACCAACGCAGCTTCATCCTCGACGGGCTCGACTATCGACCGGTGACGGTTGGCACCAGGCCGCGCCCGCCGTTCGTCGATGCGCCGCCACCGCACCGGTCCGCGCCGGACGGTTGGCCGCCGCGATCGCCCCTGCTGTGGTGCCAACGCCCCGAGGCCGCGGCCGCCCCGATGCGCAAGCAGGCCGCGGCCGAAGCGGCGGCCAGGGCCTGCGCTGCGGAGATCGTCCGACT
>JBEVJQ010000435.1:0-8524 GCA_040510055.1 Burkholderiaceae bacterium
TGACCAGTCACGAAAAATCGGTCACGGCAATCGACGGCGGCCTCTTCGAAGCGGAGATCATCAGCGGCAGCGGCAGCGGCAGCGGCAGCGGCGGCGGCAGCAGCGGCGGCAGCAGCAGCAGCAGCGCCAGCAGCAGCGGCAATCGCGGCGGCGAGCCCGACGCCGCATCGACCCGATTCGTCGAGCGGTTCGTCGGAGCCTGCTGGGACGTCGGCCTGTCCATCGGCCACGCCGTGCGTACGTCTGCCCAGTGCCGCGCCGACGCCGGCCAGGACCTGTCGGTCATGACCAGCCTGATGGAGCGGCGCCCGATCACCGGCTCATCGCTCGCCATCGCCGCACTCGATGAAGCGTTGGCCGACGTCGTCTCGCCGAGCGACTTCCTGCGCGACAAGCTGCTCGAGATGCAGCAGCGGCACCAGAAGTTCGAGGACACGCCGTACAGCCTCGAACCCAACTGCAAGGAAAGTCCCGGCGCGCTGCGCGACCTGCAGACCATCGCCTGGGTCGCCAGGGCCGCGCAGCTCGGCGATTCCTGGTCGGCGCTGGTCGACATCCGCGTGATCGAGCCACGCGAAGCGGTCGAGCTGAAGCGGCACGAGATCTTCCTGAAGCGCGTTCGCGCCTGGCTGCATATCGTCGCCAACCGGCGCGAGGACCGGTTGGTGTTCGACCTGCAGACGGCAGTGGCCCGCGAGATGGGTTTTCGCGCGAACGACGCCCGCGGACTGTCCGAGGCGCTGATGCATCGCTACTACCTCGCGGCGAAGATGATCACGCAGCTCTCGACCATCCTGCTGCAGCAGATCGAGTTGCGCGTGCTCGGCGGCCCGGCCGGCGAGGTTGCCGTGATCGACGCCGACTTCGCGCGGATCGGTGACCTGCTCGACATCCGTCGGCCCGACGCTTTCGAGCGCGATCCGCAACTGATCCTCCGAGCCTTCCTGCAGATCGCCGGCCACTCGGGGCTCTCGGGGATGACGGCACGAACGCTGCGGGCGCTGTGGCACGCGCGGTTCCGGATCGACGCCCGGTTCCGCACCGACCCGACCAATCGCGCCAATTTTCTCGCCCTGCTGCAGGCGCCGCACGGGGTCACGCATGAACTGCGGCGGATGAACAAGTGGTCGGTGCTCGGGCGCTACCTGCCGCCGTTTCGCCGCATCGTCGGGCGAATGCAGCACGACCTGTTCCACGTCTACACCGTCGATCAGCACATCCTGATGGTGGTGCGCAACCTGCGCCGCTTCATGCTGGCCGAGTACGCGCACGAATATCCGTTCTGCAGCCAGTTGATCGCCGAGTTCGAGCGCCCGTGGCTGCTGGTGGTCGCGGCCCTGTTCCATGACATCGCCAAGGGTCGCGGCGGCGACCACTCGGTGCTGGGAGCGGCCGACGTCCAGCGGTTCTGCCGCCAGCACGGCATCGACGGCGAGGATCGCGAACTCGCGGCGTTTCTCGTTCGCCATCACCTGACGATGTCGCTGACGGCCCAGAAGCAGGACATCACCGATCCCGAGGTGCTGCGGCGGTTTTCCGCGATCGTCGGCACGGATCGCCGACTGGTGGCGCTCTACCTGCTGACGGTGGCCGACATCCGCGGCACCAGCGCCAAGGTCTGGAATGCCTGGAAGGGCAAGCTGCTCGAGGACCTGTTTCGCGCAACCCGCGCCCACCTCGCCGGTGACCGGCCGGCCACGCACGAGCGACTCGACGCGCGTCGCGGCGAAGCCGCGCGGCTGCTGCTCATGGCCGGGCTCGATCGCAGCGACTACCAGCGCTTCTGGGCCGACCTCGACATCGGTTACTTCCTGCGCAACGAACCGGCCGACATCGCCTGGCACACCCGAGTCCTGCATCGCGGGCGTGGCGAAGCGCCGATGGTCCGCACCCGGATCAGTCCGCTGGGAGAGGGCTTCGAGGTCGTCGTCCATGCCGCCGATCGGCCGGGGCTGTTTGCCCGGATCTGCCGCTACTTCGATCGCAAGAACCTGTCGATCCTCGATGCCAGGGTGCACACGACGGCCTCGGGACACGCGCTCGACAGCTTCGTGGTCGTCGATCCACTGCAGGACACGCATTACCGCGATGTCCTGCGACTGGTCGAGAGCGAGCTGGCCGAGCTGCTGTCCCGCGATCAGGATCTGACCGACCTGCGGCCCGCCCCGAGCGCGCGCCTGTCGCGGCGGTCGCGCGCGTTCCCGCTGCCGCCGAAGGTCGACCTGCGGCCCGACGAACGCGGCCGCCGTTTCCTGCTGTCGGTGACGGCCACCGACCGGACCGGCCTGCTCTACGATGTCGCGCGCGTGCTCGCGCAGAACGGCTTCGACCTCAGCGGCGCGCGGATCATGACCTTGGGCGAACGCGCCGAGGACACCTTCATCATCGAGGGCCGGCGGCTGGCGCAGGAGAGAGTCCGGGTGCAGCTCGAGCGCGAGCTGCTGTCCACGCTCTGACCCGCCGCTGCCGAAGACCACGACGATGTTCATCGGAATCGACCTCGGAACGTCGTCGGTCAAGGCGGTGCTGGTCGACGACGGCGAGCAGCTGCTGGCGACGGAGAGCCGCCCGCTGGCGATCTCGCGCCCGCGACCCGGCTGGTCCGAGCAGGCGCCCGACGATTGGTGGCAGGCGACGGTCGCGGCCATCGACGCGCTTGCGGCGGCGCGCCCGGCCGAGGTCGCCGCGACCCGCGGCATCGGGCTGTCGGGCCAGATGCACGGGGCGGTGCTGCTTGACCGCGACGACCGCCCGTTGCGGCCGGCGATCCTCTGGAACGATGGCCGTTCGGCCACGCAGTGCGCGGCGTTCGAGGCCGCCTTCCCGGCCAGCCGCGCTGTCACCGGCAATCTGGCGATGCCGGGCTTCACCGCACCGAAGCTGCTCTGGGTCCGCGAGCACGAGCCCGACGTGTTCGCGGCGCTCGCGACCGTCCTGTTGCCGAAGGCGTTCGTCCGGCTGAAGCTCACCGGCGAGCGGCGCGAGGAAATGTCCGATGCCTCGGGCACGCTCTGGCTCGACGTCGCCCAGCGCCGCTGGTCCGACGAAGCACTGGCCGCGAGCGGCCTCGACCGATCGCAGGTGCCGGCGCTGTCCGAGGGCAACGCTGCCGCCGGAATGGTGCTGCCGGCGCTGGCCAGCCGCTGGCGGATGCCGCCGTCGGTGGTCGTCGCCGGGGGCGCCGGCGACAACGCCGCCAGCGCCATCGGCCTCGGCGCCGTCGCCCCGGGCAGCGCCTTCCTGTCGCTCGGCACCTCGGGCGTGTTCTGGCTGACGACCGACGGCTTCCGGCCCGACCCCGAGCATGCCGTGCATGCGTTCTGCCATGCCGTGCCGGCCACCTGGCATGCGATGAGTGTCATGCTGTCGGCCGCCTCGAGCCTGGCGTGGCTCGCAGCGCTCCTGGGCCGCCCGGAGGCGGCCCTGCTGCAGGAGTTCGATGCCGTGCCGGTGCCGCGCCCCACTGCCCGGGACGACCCGATGTTCCTGCCCTACCTCGGCGGCGAGAGAACGCCGCACAACGCCGCAGCGCTGCGGGCCGCGTTCGAAGGGCTGTCGCATGACACCGATGTGGCGGCGCTGGTCCGCGCCGTGCTCGAGGGGGTCTCGTTCGGGCTGCGCGACGGAGTCGACGTGCTGCGGGCGCTGCGTACCCCATTCGCGTCGGCGCTGGCCGTCGGAGGCGGCGCCCGCTCGCGCGGCTGGCTGACGATGCTGGCCAGCGTCCTGGCGATGCCGATCAGCCGGGTCGACGGTGCCGAGTCGGCCGCCGCGACCGGTGCCGCCCGTCTCGGCCAGATGGCCGCGACCGGCAAGTCGCCCGCCGCCGTCTGCCGGTTGCCGCGCGTCGTCGAGGTGATCGAACCCGATCCAGCGGCGGTCCGCGCCTACGAGGATCGGCTGACGCTGTTTCGCGAGCGCGCCCTGCGACTGGTCATGGACGTGCGGGCGGCGCGGAGCACCGATCCGGCGACTGGTGCTCGATCAGGCGCCTGAAGGCGTCGTCGCCTGCTCCGCCAGCGCCTCGAGGATCTTGCCCGGGAGGATCGGCAGGCACCTGATTCCCACACCTATCGCGTCGTCCACGGCGGCCCCCACGGCCGCATCGACGCCGGTCGCGCCGAGTTCGCCGATGCCCCTGGCACCGATCGCACTGGCGTGTTCGTCGTACTCGTCGACGAAGTGCACGGTCAGGTCGGCCGGAATGTCGGCGTTGACGGGAATGGCGGTGTTCGACAGGTTCTTCGCCAACCAGCGGCCGTGGATCGGTTCCTGCATGCTCTCTTCCATCGTCGCCTTGCCCCAGCCGAAGATGATCCCGCCGGTTATCTGGCTGCGCGCGGTCAGCGGGTTGATGATCCGTCCGGCCGAATACGCTGCGACCGCGCGGCGCAGCCTGACCAGACCGAACTCCGGATCGACGCCGACCTCGATGAAGATCGCTCCCCAGGTCCGCATCGCGTAGGGCGTGCCTTGGCCGTCGCCGTTGAACGGCGCATCGTCCGGCAGCGAGAAACTTCCCTCGCCGACGGCCTCGGGGCCGCCCCGATAGGTCTTGAGCGCAGCCGCCAGATTGCCGCCTTCGGCGCCGAGCCTGAGTCTGCGGCGCAGGTCGCGACAGGCATGGGCCACGGCACTGCCGGTGGCGACGGTGGTCGACGAGCCATAGGTCGGAGAGGCTGTCGGCAACACGGTGTCGCCCCAGGCCATCCGGACACGGTCGAGCGGCAGCCCCAACTCGTCGGCGGCGATCTGGCCGAGGATGGTCTGGGCACCGGTTCCGATGTCGTGGACGTTGGCCTCGACGGTGGCGAAGCCGTCGGGTCCGAAGCGGACGCGGGCCTGGGCCGGAAACCGGAAGCAGCCCATCGAGCAGGTGGCCATCCCATGACCGATCCGCCATGGGCCATCACTACGGGGACGGTGGTGTCGATCGCGCCAACCGTACCGTTCCGCCGCCCAGCCATAGGCTTCGCGCAGCTTCTTCGACGACCAAGGTCGATCGTCGTGCGGATCGACATCGGCGTGGTTGCGCAACCTGAACTCGAGCGGATCGACGCCGAGCGCATCGGCCAGTTCGTTCATCGCCGATTCGAGCGCCCACATCCCGGGCCCCTCGACCGGTGCCCGCATCGCCGTCGGCAGGTTCAGGCTGACGCGTTCGAGCATCTGCGTCGTTCGCAGCGCCGGCGTCGCATACATCGTCTTGGCCGCGTCACTCGAGGGCTCGACGTGGGTATCGTCGAGCGCGGTCGAGTTGATCACGTCGAAACGCACCGCCGTCAGCCGCGCGTCGTCGTCGGCTCCGATCGCGACATCGAACCGCATCCAGGGCTGGTAACCGACGCACCCGAACTGATCGCTGCGCCGCAGGTGCAACTTGACCGGTCGACCGGCGATCCGGGCCGCGGCGGCAGCGAGGATCTCGTGCGGCCAGATGTAGCCCTTGCAACCGAAGCCGCCACCGGTGTGCGGCGCGACGACCCGGATGTCGCCGGGCTTGATGCCGAGCGCGGCTGCGATCACCGGTGGCACGGTGGCGCTGGCCTGCACCGAATCGTGCAGGGTCAGCTTGTCGCCGTGCCAGCTCGCCACGGTCCCGGAGGTCTCCATCGGCTGGTGATGGCGCGGGGCCTGACCGTAGGTCCCCTCGTGGCGCCTGCTGGCCGATCCGAGCCCGGCCTCGACGTCGCCCCGGTCGAAATCTTCGGCCGTGCCCTCGGGCGGCCGCTCACGCCAGCCGCTGCCCAGAACGACCGGTTCCTCGGGTCGGCAATGGACCTCGACGGCGGCGCATGCAGCTTCGGCGGCCGCGATCGACTCGGCCAGCACCAGCGCTACCGGTTCGCCTTCATGCCGGATGCGGTCGTCCTGCATCGGCAGGTTCAGCACGGCTGCCGGCGGTCCGATCCGTCCGAACCGCGGCATGTCGGTCGCCGTCAGTACCCGGACGACGCCGGGCATCGACCGGGCGCCGTCGGCGTCGATTCGCTCGACCGTCCCGCGAGCGATCGGCGCGCCGACGATGACGGCATGGAGGACGCTTTCGGGCTGGTGATCGGCCGAATAGAGGGCGGCGCCGGTGACCTTGCGGTGACCCTCGAGCCGCCGGGCTGCGATCCCGATGCTCATGTCGCACCTCCCGCCGTCAGCAGCGCCCGCGTCGCGGCATTGATCGCCATGGCCTTCTTGAATCCGTTCCGCGAAAGCGGCCGCGCGTCCCCGAGGGCACGCGTCACCAGCGTCCGGATCGCGACGCGATCCAGGCGCTGGCCGACCAGCGCAGATTCGGCGGCATCGAGCCGCCAGGGGCGCTGCGCGACCGAACCGAGCGCGATCCGCGCCGCGGCGATCGCCCCGTCCTCGACCCTGACGCTGGCGGCGGCCGAGACCAGCGCGTACTCGTAGCTCGCTCGTTCGCGCACCTTGACATAGGCCGATCGCTCCCCGGCGCGGGTCGCGATCGCGAACGAGACGATGATTTCGCCGGCGCGCAGCCGCGTCTCGGCGGTCGCGGCATCGAGCCCTTCGGCGACTGCTTCCTGCTGGGTCCGGTGAAACGTCCGGATCGGCAACGAACGCTCGCCGTCGGGACCGGTCAGCGTGACCGTCGCATCGAGGCAAGCCAGCGCGACCAGCGGATCGGATGGCTGCGTGGCAACGCAATCCTCGGTCCAGCCCAGAATCGCCATCCGTTCGTTGACCCCTCGCAGTGCCGCGCAGCCGGATCCCGGGTGGCGCTTGTTGCAGCCCCAAGGCAGCGGCGACTCGGCCCGGAAGTAGGGGCACCGGGTCTTCTGCAGGACGTTGCCCGCGAGGGTCGCGCGATTGCGGATCTGCGCCGACGCCGCTGCCAGGCAGGCATCGGCCAGCAGGGCAGCATGGGTGCGAACCAGCAGATGCTCGCCGATGGCAGCGAGCGTCGCTCGTGCGCCGATCGTCAGCACCGGGCCGTCCGGTCCCGCCGATGCCGAGATCCCGTCGAGCCCCAGGGGTTCGATGTCGACGAGCCGTGCCGGTGCGGCGATACCGAGTCGCAGCCAGTTCAGCAGCTCGGTTCCGCCGGCAATCAGGGCAGTGTCGCGACTGGCCAGGGCGGCAGTGGCCTCCGCCATCTCGCGCGCCCGGGCATAGGCGAAGTCTTCCATCAACGACCTCCCGCTCGTTGCGCTGCGGCCAGTACCGCCTCGACGATCTGCGGATAGCACGAACAGCGACACAGGTTGCCGCTCATCCATTCTCTAACCGTTGCCGGATCGGTTGCATGACCTTCGGCGATACACGCGACCGCCGAGACAATCTGTCCGGGCGTGCAGTAGCCGCACTGGAATGCATCGTGATCGATGAATGCCTGCTGGACCGGATGCAACGTGCCGTCGGCCGCGGCAATGCCCTCGACCGTCGTCACGGCCTTGCCGTCGCACTGGACGGCCAGGGTGAGGCAGGCGTTCATCCGCTGGCCTTCGACGAGCACCGTGCAGGTGCCGCATGCGCCCTCGTTGCATCCCTTCTTCGTACCGCTGAGCCCGAGGCCCTCACGCAGCCAGTCGAGCAACGTCTCGCGCGGTGCGACGACGTCTTCGATCGACTTCCCGTTGACCCGCAGCGCGATCGCGATGGGATGGGTCGACAGGGACCGGTCTCGCGCCGGTGCCGTGATCGGGCGCGAGTCGCGCCATTCGAACGCCGGGCCGCCAGGCTGATCGACGCGACGGGGGCGCGCGTCGTCGCGCGGGCGCTCGATCGTGGTGCTCGACCGGTGGGTGTCTGCCATGTCGATTCTCCGAATGGGGTGAACCCGTGGACCGAAAGCTGCTGTCAGCTTGCGCGAATCGGGTCGCCGGGACGCAACCGTGCGGTCGCGCCGTCGCGGCCGTTGCGGGTCGCGCCGTCGCAGCCGTTTCGGGTCGCGCCGTCGCAGCCAGGTCCGCTTCGCGCAGCGCAGCACCTTCTGTGCCCAACCGCCGGACGGTAGTGCTCGCGAAGCGGCGTGCGTAGGCGAGCGTAGACGCTCGGTGAGGACTCCGTTGTCAGTGAGGCCCCTGCCTCCCATCGGTCGGCTACCGGCGGTCGCGTTCGGCCCGGAGCAACAGCGCGAGGTCCGGCCGGTCGCTCGTGATCCGGGCGATCGGCTGCGCCAGCCAGAACGCGAGGTCGTGCGGCGTATTCGGGACCCATACCCCGAGCCGTTCGCCGCCGACGATCGCGATGCAGCGCTCGAGCGCGACCGCGAGCAGCGACTGCTCGACGGCGACGAGGCAATCGAGGGCGACGAAGCGCTCGAGCGTCCGCTCGAGCCCGCCGAATGCCTCGCACGACCGGCGATCGACCGAGGCCAGCCGGCGCAGCCGCGGCGCGAGCTGGCGCGCCTCGGCCAGGACATCCGGGACGAAGCAGGTCAGGACGACGCCGGCACCGATGTCGCGCGCATCGACCAGCGCGGCGACCTTCTCGATCAGCCCCGGGTAGGGGTTGCCCAAGGCGTCGGTTTTCAACTCGATCTCGAGGTCGATCGCGGCGCCGG
>JBEVJQ010000436.1:0-12296 GCA_040510055.1 Burkholderiaceae bacterium
GAAAAAGAGCGGCTTCCGCGCCTCCTATGCCGGGGCGATCGAGGCCTGCGCCTCGACCGGCGCGGTGCTCGCGCCGCCGGTGATGGGCGCGACCGCGTTCGTCATCGCCCAGTTCCTCAATGTCAGCTATGCCGAAGTGGCGCTGGCCGCTGCCGTCCCGGCGTTCCTCTACTACCTGGGGCTGTTCCTCCAGGTCGACGCCTATGCCGCCCGCCATGGCCTCGCCGGGCTGGCGCGCGCCGACCTGCCCAAGGTCGGCAAGACGCTGCGCGAGGGCTGGTACTTCGTGTTCGTGATCGTGCTGCTGGTGTTCATGCTGCTGGTGATGAAGCGCGAGAGCCACGCGCCGTTCTGGGCGACGCTGCTGCTGCTGGCGCTCAACCAGCTGTTCAATGCCGAGAAATGGACGCCGGCAACGGTGGTCAAGTTCCTCGAGGTCAACGGCCGCACGTTCGTCGAACTGGCCGGGATCCTCGCCGGTTGCGGGCTGTTGATCGGGGCGTTCTCGATGACCGGCGTGATCTCGAGCCTGGCCAACGACTTGTTGCGGATCGCCGGCGGCGACGTCCTGCTGCTGCTGGCGATGACGGCCATCACCAGCCTTGTCCTCGGCCTGGGACTGACGACCACGGCGTGCTACATCTTCCTCGCGGTGCTCGTCGGGCCGGCGCTGGAAAAGGTCGGCCTCAACCGGATGGCCGTGCACATGTTCATCTTCTACTGGGGGATGCTGTCGTCGATCACCCCGCCGGTGGCGATCGCGTCATTCGCCGCCGCGGGAATCGCGGGCGCCCCGGCGATGAAGACCGGCTGGGAGTCGATGCGCGTGGGCTCGATCATCTATTTCCTGCCATTCTTCTTCGTATTGAACCCGGCCCTCGTCCTCCAGGGCTCGCCCTGGACCACCGTGGTGCTGCTGATCGCCGTGGCGATCGGCACGGTCTTCGTCTGCGGCGGCATCCAGGGGTACCAGGTCGGCGTCGGCGACCTGCGCACGGCCGGCGCGCTCGAATGGCCGTTGCGGCTGGCGTTGATGTTCGGTGGCGTGCTCGTCGCGACCCCGGGGGGAGGCGTATTGCCGTGGTCCGACGCGCTGCTGAAGGCGACCGCGGCGGCGGTGCTGGTCCCGACGCTGCTGTTCGGGAAATGGCGGGCGCGCCCGGCAGCCGCCCATTGACGGCTCCCGACGGAGTGCCGACGAAGAGAGACCTGCCATGACGGAGGATCAGCCCACGAAGGAGAACCGCCGTGAGAACCGGCCATGAAGGAGAACCAGCCATGAAGGAGAACCAGCCATGATCCACGTCCTCGCCCGGATCACCACGAAGCCCGGCAAGCGCGACGCCGTCCTCGAGGCATTCCGCAACAACCGACCCACTGTCCTCGCCGAGGCCGGCTGCATCGAGTACGTGTCGGTGATCGACGCCGAGGGGGCCGGAAAGATCCAGACGCCGATCGGCGCCGACACGTTCTTCGTCGTCGAGAAGTGGGAATCAATCGACGCGTTGCGTGCGCACGCCGCTGCCCCGCACATGGCCACGTACGCCGCCACGGTCAAGGATCTTCTCGCCGAGCGCACGATCCACGTGCTGTCGCCCGTGAACTGACGGTCCCCTCCGGGTGGCGGCAAGCTCGGCACCCGGTCACACCGCGGAGGGTTCAGGATCCTGTGCCCGGCCGCGGCGGGCGAGGGTCCGGGATCCTGTGCCCTCCCGCGTCGCTCAGCCCTGCGCCGCCGCGATTCGCCTGACGCTATCCATCGTGTCGGCCTCGTCGGCGCGCTTGTCGTCGCGGTAGCGCTTGACGCGGGCGAGCCGCAGCGCGAGCCCGCCGGGATAGCGGGCGCTCGCCTGCAGGTCGCTGAAGGCGATCTCGACGACGAGTTCGGGGCGGATGTAGACCGTATGGCGATCGCGATGGGTCTCGCGGGCGAGGAATGCTTCGGTCTGCCAGTCGAGCATCGCATCGGTGAGGCCCTTGAAGGTCTTGCCCAGCATCACGTACTCCCCGGTGGCCGGATCGAGCGCGCCCAGGTGCAGGTTCGAGAGCTTGCCGGTGCGCCGGCCGTTGCCCCATTCGGCGGCCAGGACGACGAGGTCGAGCGTATGGGCGCGCTTGACCTTGAACCAACTGGCGCCGCGATTGCCGGCCTCGTAGAGCGAGTCGAGCGACTTGGCCATGACTCCTTCGTGGCCGGCGGCGATGGCCTCGTCGTAGCAGCGCAGCGCGGCGTCGGCCTCGCCGGTCACGACCCGCGGGAAGCGCAGCGGCGCCGGCACGGCCGTGTCGAGCGCCTGCAGCCGCTCGCGCAGCGGCCGATCGAGCAGCGGCACGCCGTCGAGCAGCAGGCAATCGAAGAAGAACGCCTGCATCGGCAGCTCGGCCATCATCCGCTCGACGTCGAGCCTGCGGCCGAAGCGCCGCATCGTCACCTGGAACGCGTGGGGGCGACCGGCAGCGGTGAAGGCGATCGTCTCGCCATCGAGGATGACCTCGTCGACCGGAAACTCGCGGACCTGCGCGACGATCTCGGGAACGGCCGCGCCGACCTCGTTGAGGGCACGGGTGTAGAGCCGCACGACGTCGCCGCGCTTGTGCGCTTGGATCCTCGCGCCGTCCATCTTCCACTCGATGTCGGCCTCGCCGCCAAGCGCTGCCAGCGCTTCGGCGGCGTCGCTGGCGACCTGGGCAAGCATCGGGTAGACCGGCGCGAACAACTGCAGTCGGAACGACGCGAGACCTGCGTCGCCGTCCACGAGCGCCGTCGTCGCCAGCACGCCGAGGCCGCCGGCGAGCATGGCCGCCCGCCGGACCGAGGCCACCGGCAGTCCCGAGGCGGCGGCGATGGCGTCGACCATCACGCCTTCGACGGCGCCCTGGCGCAGTTCACCGACGACCAGCCGCAGCACGAAGTCCTGCTCGGCCGCGGTGGCCCGCGCGAACAGGTCGGCGAGGATGGCGGTGCGCTGGGCGCTCGAGCCGGCCCCGCGCTCGCCGGCGATCCGCGCCATCGCCGCATCGACCTCCGCGAGCGACAACGTCGGCTCGGCGGCCGGCGGCAGATCGGCTGCCTGTCGCAGGCTGCGGTAGCCGAGGCCGATCTTCCCTTGCGGCAGCGCGCCGGTCAGGTAGTGGACGGCGATGGCGATCTCGTCGCCGGCAAGCGTCCGCAGGAATGCGGCGAGCGCCTTGACCTTGGCGAGCCGGCTGCGGTCGCCGGCGATCCGGCTCGACGCGTCGACGAGGTCGGCGAAGCGCGCGACCGCGGTGGGCGCCGACCCGGGCGCCGACCCGGGCGCCGACCCCGGCGCCGACCCGGGCGCCGAGCCCGACGGGCCGCTCGGCGTGTCCGTCACCACGGGGCCGGCGCCGCGGCGACGGCGACGATCGGACCGATCACGGGCGCGCGCTGGTCGATTCGCCGTCTGCCGCTCTTCGCGTGCACTTTCGCTAGCGGCCCGGCAGTGCTGCCGTCGACCGGCGACCGGCGGCCAGGAACGCGACCGATGCCGTTTCGACCGCGGGCAGGTTGGCGTGCAGCCGGCGCAGCAGGTCGATGAGCGTTTCGACTTCGTCGGGCGTGAGCACCGACAGCAGCGCCCGCTCGCGTTCGAGTGCCAGGCGCATGATCCGGTCGTGGAGTCGCCGGCCCTTCGGGGTCAAGGTCGCATGCCGCAGCCGGCCGTCGCGCGGGTCCGATCGGAAGGCGATCAGTGCCTGCGCATGCATCGACTTGAAGCAGCGACTGACCGAGGCCTTGTCCATACCGATCAGCTGGACCACGCGCTGAGCCGTGACTTGACGCTCGATCGCCAGCATCACCAGCACGCGCCAGGTCTCGATGCCGACCCCGTAGGCACGAAGGTAGTGGAACGAAGCGCCGCGGGCGAGCTTGTTGGCGATGAACGTGAAATAGGCCGGGATGTAGCGGTCGAGGTCGATGGCAGCCCCTCCCGGAACGGGCCGTGCCGATTGCCGTGACGCGGACATGGTCGGCGGGTCGCGATCAGCCCCTCATGCCGCTTCGAGGGTCAGAGGCAACGAGGCCAGCGCCCGCAGCGTGTTGTTGAGGCGCCGGACCGGTTCGCCGGCCGGCGTGATCCGCGTCGCCCGCCTGGCGAGGCCACCGAGCACCAGTTCGCCCTCGAGCCGGGCGACCGCCTGTCCGACGCAGCTGTGAATGCCCGAGCCGAACGCCGTGTGGCCGCTCGCGCGACGCTCGATGTCGAACGTGTCGGGCGCGGTCCATTGTCGCGGGTCGCGGTTGGCCGACGCGAGAAACGCGAGCACCTTGTTGTCCTGCGGAATCCGGTGGCCGGCGAGTTCGGTGTCACAACGGGTCGTGCGAAAGAAAGTTTGCACCGTCGACTCGAACCGCAGGCCCTCCTCGAACGCCTGCCGGGAAAGCGCTGGCTTGTCGCGCAGCTTCGCGTACTGTTCCGGATGGCGTGACAGGCAGTAGAGCGCATTGCCCAGGCCGTTGATCGTGGTGTCGACCCCGGCCGACAGGAACGAGCGGACCAGCATCGGCGCCTCGTCGCGGCCGATTTCGCCGGCGTCGGCCGCCTGGTAGATCTGGTCGCCGAACCCGCCCGGCCGCAGCGCGGCGCGCTCGCAGTGGTTCATGATCCACGCGGTCACGGGCTGCACGCGCTCGGCGGCCTTCTGGAGCAGCGCGTTGCGCGGTCCGAACGCGTTGAAGATCATGTCGCCGTAGGCGAGCAGGTTCTCGCGGCCCTCGGCCTCGAGGCCGACGGCGTCGGGGAACACCTTGAGCGGATAGGGCTCGGCGAGATCGCGGACGCCATCGACGGGGCCGTCGGCCGCCTTGGCCATCATCCGATCGAGCAGCGCGTCGGCCTCGGCCTCGAACGTGGTTCGCATCTCCCGCATCGCCTTCGGCGACAGGATCCTGGCCAGCACCGTCCGCACGCGCGTGTGGTCTGGCGGATCGGCCTCGAGGATCAGGCTCCGTGGCCGGAACGGCGTTTCCTTGTGGAAGTTCGCCAGCCCGACCCCGGCCGACGAAATGTAGGTCTGCCAGTCGTTGAGGACGGCTTGGACCTCGGCATGGCGTGCGACGGCGAAGATGTCGTAGCGCGGGATCCGCACCAGCGCGCCGGCTTCGCGCAACTGCTCGTACATCGGATGCGGGTCGGTCAGGTTCTCGGTCGAGAACGGGTCGACGTCGACTTCGGGAACGGTCGCGGTCATGGGCATTGCCTCCGGAGGTCGTTCATGCGGGCAGCGCATTTCTGCGGTCGGGCACGCGCTTCGGACAGGGCGTCGCGGACGGGGGTCATTCGACGGCCACGCCGACGTGTCGATCGAGCAGGTCGGGGTTGGCGAGCAGGAAGCGCGACGGGCCGGCGTGAACCACGGCACCGCGCTCGACGATCAGCGCCTGCTCGGCAAACGCCAGGACCTCGTGGACGTGCTGTTCGACGATCAGCACGGCCATCCCGGTCTCGCCGGTCATCCGCTCGAACGCCGTGAGCAACTCGGCGCGAATCAGCGGCGCCAATCCCTCGAGGGGCTCGTCGAGCAGCAGCAGCCGTGGCCGGCCGAGCAGCGCACGGGCCACCGACAGCATCTGCTGCTCGCCGCCCGACAACTGGCCGCCGCCGTGGTGACGGCGTTCGGCCAGGCGTGGAAACCACTGCCAGGCCTGCTCGAGATCGGTCCGCGGCCGGCGTTTCAGTCCGGCGACGAGGTTCTCCTCCACCGTCAGCGACGGAAATACGTCGCGCGTTTGCGGCACGTAGCCCAACCCGCCCTGCGCCCGCGCCTGCGGCGAGCGCCGGGTCACGTCCTCGCCATCGAACTCGATCCGGCCACCGCGGACCTGGGCCAGCCCCATCAGCGCCTTCAACGCCGTGCTCTTGCCGACGCCGTTGCGTCCGATCATTGCCGTCCGGCTGGCGGCCGGCAGCTTGAACGACAGCCGGTCGAGAACCGTGACCGGACCGTAGCCGGCCACGAGGCCGTCGACGGTGAGGAGGGGCGGGACCGGGCTCACGCTGCCGCATCCGCGTTGCCGAGGTAGACGGCCCGCACCGCGGGATCGCGCCGGATCTGCTCGGGCGGCCCGTCGGCGATGACCTCACCTTCGGACAGCACCACGATGCGACGGGCGAAGCGAAACACGAGATCCATGTCGTGTTCGATGATCAGCACCGCGAGTGCGGGCGGCAGCCGGTCGAGCGCGGCGAGCACCGTCCGCCCCTCGCTGCGCGGGACTCCCGCCATCGGCTCGTCCAGCAGCAGCACGCGCGGCGCCAGGGCGAGGGCGAGCGCCAGTTCGACCAGGCGCTGTTCGCCGTAGGCGAGCGCCGTCGGCGGCCGGGTCGCGACCGGCGCGAGGTGCAGCGACTCGAGCAGCGCCAGCGCCTCGCGCCGGATGGCGGGCAGGGTATCGATCGAGCGCCACATCCGCCCAGCGATGCCGTAGCGCTGGTGCAGCGCCATCTCCACCTGGTGCTGGACCGGCAGGGTCGCGGCGAGCGTCGTGATCTGGAACGTCCGTGCCAGTCCGGCGCGGACCCGCTCAGCCTGCCCGAGGGGCGTGAGGTCGCGATCGCCGAGCCGGATGGTCCCGGCCGAGGCGCGCAAGGCGCCGCTGACCAGGTTGACCAGCGTGGTCTTGCCGGCGCCGTTCGGGCCGATCAGCGCGACCCGGTCGCCGGGAGCCAGTGCAAGCGAGACACTGCGTGTCACGTGCAGACCGCCGAAGCGCTTGTCCAGTCCTCGGACATCGAGCAGCGCGCTCATGCCGTGCCGATCGACGAGGGGCGGGGCCGCCGCCGGGCGCGCGGAACGAACCAGCCCACGACGCGCTCGCGCGGCACCAGCACCACGAGCATCAGCGCCAGCCCGACGACGAACAGCCAGTGGTAGGGGTTGATCGTCGAGGCCGTGTGGTGCAGCGCGAGGAACAGCGCTGCGCCGATCAACCCGCCATAGAGCCGACCCGCGCCACCGAGGATCAGCATCACCAGCGCCTCGGCCGACCAGGTGAAGCTCAGCGTATCGAGTCCGACGATGCCATTGGTCTGGGCCGACAGGGCGCCGGCGAGCCCGGCGAAGACCCCCGAGACGAGGTAGATGGTCCAGAGCCGGCGCCGGACCGGCGTGCCGAGCGCCGCCATTCGCGCGCGGCTCTGGTGGATGCCGACCAGTGACAACCCGAATGGCGAGTCGACGAGCCGGCGGGCCAGGTAGTAACAGCCGACCAGCATCGCCAGCGCGTATGCATAGGCGACCCGGCCTTCGAGGTCGAACGACCAGACGCCCAGGATCGGCGCGATCTGATACCCGGACAAGCCGTCGTCGCCTCCGGTCCAGTCGCGCCACTTGCTCGCGAGGCTGGCGGCGATCTGGGCCACGGCCACCGTCAGCATCAGCAGCGTGAACCCCGAATAGCGGAGCAGGAACAGCGCCGAAAGCCCGGCGACGACGGCACCGGCGCCGGCACCGATCGCCAGGCCGGTGAACGGTTCGGCGGTCAGGCGCAACGCCGCGAGGCCGGCAGCATAGGCGCCGGTGCCGAACAGCGCCGCGTGGCCGAGCGTCGCCAGGCCGGCATAGCCGACGATCAGGTCGAGTGACAGGACGAAGATGCCGGCGATCGCGATCCGCGCGAGCAGGCCGAACTGATCGGGGAGCGCGAGCCCGGCGCCGATGCCAACCGCGGCAATGACAAGGCAGTGGCGCCACGGTGCGGCGCGCGGCGCGACGACGGGGGCGGCGGCACCGGCGTCGTTGTTGGCGGCGCCCGCGGCAGCGCTCGCGCTGGTGATGGGAGCGGCGCCGGCGCTCGCCACGATGGGGGTACTGTTGGCGGTAGCGCTCGCGGTGGCACTGTCGCGCGCATCGCTCATGACGTCACGCTGCGGGCGAGCAGCCCGCGCGGCCGCCAGGCAAGCAGCAGCGCCATCGCGACGAAGAAGAACAGGCTCCCGTAGTCCGACGCGAGGTACTTGCTCGCGGGTTCGAGCAGGCCGAGGAGGATCGCGGCCGCGAGCGGACCGAGCACGCTGCCGAGCCCACCGACGGCGACCACGACGAGCACGAGCACGAGGTACTTGAGGGCGTAGTACGGTTCGAGCGGCATCAGCTCGGCGCCGAGGACGCCGCCGAGCGCGGCGAGCCCGGCGCCGGCGGCGAAGGTCAGCCCGTAGACCAGCCGGATGTCGATTCCGAGCGCGGCGGCGGCGTCACGATGGTCGACCGTCGCCCGCAGCCACACGCCGAAGCGCGTGCGCGCCATCACGAACCAGGCGAGCGCGGCCACGGCGAGGCCGGCGCCGATGACCAGCACGCGTTGCGCCGGCAGGGTCCGGAAGCCGAGATCGACGGAGCCGGCGAATGCGGCCGGCAACGGGATCAACTGGACCTGCGGCCCGAACAGCAGGTTCGTCGTCGCGACGAGAAAGAATGCCAGGCCGATGGTGAACAGCACCTGGTCCAGCTCAGAGCGCCGGTATAGCCGGCGCAGGATGGCCGCTTCCAGCACCGCCCCCAGCAGCGCCGTGGCCGCGACCGCGACCGCGAGTCCGGCCCAGAACGGCCAACCCTGGATGCGGATCAGCCATGCGGCGACATAGCCGCCGACCATGGCCAGCGCACCGTGGCTGAGATTGATGAAGCGCATCAGTCCCAGCGTCACCGACATGCCGATCGAGATCACGAACAGGACCATCCCGTAGGACAGGCCGTCGATCAGGATGTTGGCGAGAGTCTGCATCGCGGCGCCTGCGAACTGTCGATAGCGTCCGGGTCAGGCGCGCTGCCGCGCGGTGACGAATCGCGGGCGGCCGATGCAGCGCTCAGCGCGCCACGAGTCCGTGGTCGACCTGCGGGCCGAAGTTCTCGACTTCGCGGTTGACCAGTTCGCCGCCGGCGCGCTGGACCTTGCGCAGGTAGACGTTCTGGACGATGTGTCGCGTCGCGGGATCGATCCGGACCGGACCGCGCGGACTCTCCCATGCCAGCGTCTTGGCTGCGGCGATGGCCTTGTCACCGTCGCGCTGGCCGTTGGTCGCCTCGATCATCCGGTGGATCACGATCATCCCGTCCCAGGCACCGACCGACGCGTAGTTCGCGATCGCGTCGGAGGCCTGCTTCTTCAGCGCCGCGACGAACTGCCGGTTGGCCGGCGAGTCGTGCGCCGCCGAGTAGTGGAAGGCCGTGGTCAGGTCGAGGGCCGCGTCGCCGAACTTCTGCAGGTCGAACTCGTCGGCTTCCGCGGTGCCGAGGAACTCGATCCCGGCCTGGCGCAGCCCGTTCTCGTTGTAGGCCTTGACGAACCCGAGATTCGGCGGGCCGCCCGGCAGGAACGTGTAGACCGCCTGGGCACCGCTCGCCTTGATGCGCTGGACGAACGGCGCGAAGTCGGTGGTCGCGATCGGCATCCGGATGCTCTCGACGACCGTGCCGCCGTGCTTCGTGAACTCGGTCTTGAAAGCGGTCTCGGCGTCGACTCCCGGCGCGTAGTCGGTCACGGCGGTCACGACCTTCTTCATCCCCTGTTTTGCGCTCCACTGCGCGATCGGCACCGTCACCTGCCACAGCGTGTACGAGGTCCGGACGTAGTAGTCGGATCGGGTCGTGATCTCGGACGTCGCGGCGTTGAAGATCACCGTCGGCGTCTTCGATTGCTGGATCAGCGGTGCCACGGCCATCGCGTTCGGCGTGAACACGAAGCCACCGAGGTAGTCGACCTTTTCGCGAACGATCAGTTCCTGGGCGAGGTTGCGGGTGTTGCCCGGATTCGGGCCGCCGGTGTCGCGATAGATGAATTGCACGTCGTGGCCGGCGAGCTTGCCGCTCTGCGCGGCGACGTAGGCCTCGACGCTATCGCGAAACAGCTTGCCGTAGTGCGCGAACGGTCCGGAGAACGGGCCGACGATGCCGACCTTGATCGTGACGGCGACCGCGTCGCCCATCGACAACGCGCACGCGAACGCCAGGGCAAGGCCCGCTGTCTTCATCGCTGTCTCCCGGAACGTCCGGCAGTCTAGGAGCCGAAAGTTGCCACGTCAACCAGTTGCGGGCGCAACCAGTTGGCCACGTTCAAGGCAATGCGAACGCCACCAGCGCGTCGCCGACCGGACGACCCAGCACCGGATGGCCGCCGGCCGCGACCACGACGTACTGGCGACCGCCGATCGCGTAGGTCATCGGGGTGGCCATCGCCGAGTACGGCAGCTCGCCGGCCCAGAGTTCGGCGCCGGACTTCGGATCGAAGGCGCGCAACAGATCGTCCATCGTCGCCGCGATGAACAGCACGCCGCCGGCTGTCACGATCGGCCCACCGAAATTGGCCGTGCCCCAGGCGAACGACAGTCCGAGCGGCGCCAGCTTGCGCGAGTTGCCCAGCGGCACCCGCCAGGCGAGGCGGCCGCTCTGCACGTCGACGGCCGCGAGGCTGCCCCACGGCGGCTTGTTGCACGGCAGCCCGAGCGGCGACAACAGCACCTCGCGCAGCATCCCGTACGGGGCGCCGGCCATCAGGCGGATGTCCCGGCCCGGCTCGAGCTGCCTGCGTCGCGCGGCCTCGGCGGCCGGCAGCAGCGTGACCCGATGGATCGCGTGATTGGTGTTGACGAACACGCGGTTGCTGGCCGGGTCGACGGCGACACCGCCCCAGTTGGCGCCACCGGCACCCATCGGGACGAGCAGCGTACCGCTAAGGCTCGGTGGTGTGAACAGGCCGTCGCGGCGCGCCGTGCCGGCAATCGCGCGACGGCAGGCGTACCAGTCGAAGCCGAGCACGCCGAACGCATCGCCGGTGTCGACCCGCTGCGGCGACAGAACCGGTTGGCCGGTCGAGAACGGCTGGGTCGGCGCCGGGCGCTCGCCCGGCACGTCGCTCGCCGCGACCGGACGCTCCTCGACGGCCGTGAGCGGCTTGCCAGTCAGGCGATCGAGGACGAAGACGAAGCCGCTCTTGGTGGCGAACACCAACGCCGGCACCGTCCGGCCATCGTCCAGGCGCCAGTCGAGCAGGCTGGGCGCGGCCGGGACATCGTAGTCCCAGAGGTCGTGGTGGACGGTCTGGAAGTGCCAGGCGATGCGGCCGCTTCGCGCCTCGACGGCGACGACGCTGTTGGCGTAGCGGTTGTCGCCGGGACGCATCCCGCCGTAGAAGTCCGGACTCGGGCTCGAGGTCGGCAGGAAAACGAGGTCGCGCCCGACGTCGACCGAGATCGGTCCCCAGACATTGGCCTGGCCCGTGGTGGTGGCCGAGTCGGTAGAGCCGGTCGAGCCCGTTGCGCCGGCCGAGCCCGTTGCGCCGGCCGAGCCCGTGGCGGCGGGCTCGACCCCAGTGCTCTCGGCCGCGATCGGCTCGAACGCCCACCGTGGCGCGCCGCTGCGGGCATCGAATGCATGGACCGTCCCGGGGATGCCCGTGGCCCGTTGGTTGTCGCCGCTCGCGGTGCCGATCACGACGACGTCGGCGGCGACGGCCGGCGCCGAGGCGAACTGCAGCTCGCCTTCCTCGAGGCCGGCGCGTCCGAGCGCAACGCGGACCGTGCCCTGCTCGCCGAAGTCGATGCACGGCCTGCCGTCACGGGCGTCGAGAGCGATCAGGCGCCGATCGGTCGTCGGCAGGAACAACCGGTCGGCGCAGCGGCCGTCGGCCGCGACGGCGGGGTCATGCCAGTGCGTGAGGCCGCGGCAGTTGAACCGCTCGCCGGGACGACGCTCGATCGCGCCCAGGCCGGGGTCGTAGACCCAGCGCTCGGCGCCGGTGGCCGGGTCGAGCGCGATCGCGCGACTGAACGGCGTACAGAACACCAGCGATCCAGCCACGATGATCGGCGTCGCCTGGACCTTGCCGTGCCGCCCCCATTGGCCGCGGCGCTGCGGTTCGCCGGTGCGATAGATCCACGCCTGGCGCAGGTGCGCGACGTTGGCCGGCGTGATCTGCGCGATCGGCGAGTACCGCGCATGTCCGGGGTCGCCGCCGTACGACTGCCATGAGAGATCGTCGGGCGCGGCGGCCGGCTTCGAATAGTCGGCAACGCGTGCAGACTGCGGCGGGCGAAACTGATTGCAGGCGATGAGTGCGGCGGCGGCTGCCGACGCCACGGCGACGACGGCCCCCAGCCCGAGCAGGCGACGGACGATCGGCTTCATCGGCTATGTCTCATCGACCATCTCGGTCTTCGTCGACGCATATTGGCATTGATTACCCATGTTGGCCCTTCGACGACGCATATCGGCATCGATCAGCCCATGTTTGGCCTCCGTCGACGCATATCGGCATCGATCAGCCCCTGTCGGCCTTC
>JBEVJQ010000437.1:0-3258 GCA_040510055.1 Burkholderiaceae bacterium
GGGCGAGGGAGTCGACGACGATGACAACGAACCATGCAAGCGATGCACGACCCGTCGGCGAGGCGGAATTGCAGGCACTGGCCGGACTGCGGGTGCTCGAACTCGGCCAGTTGATCGCCGGGCCGTTCGCCGGCAAGACCCTGGCCGACTTCGGCGCCGACGTGATCAAGGTCGAGCCGGCCGGCGTCGGCGACCCGCTGCGCAAGTGGCGGATGCTGCGCGAAGGGACGTCGGTCTGGTGGGAGGCGCAGTCGCGCAACAAGCGCTCCATCTGCCTCGACCTGCGCGCGGCCGAGGGCCAGGAGCAGGTCCGCGAGCTCGCACGCGAGGCTGACGTGCTGATCGAAAACTTCAAGCCCGGAACGCTCGAGAAGTGGGGCCTCGGCTGGGACGAACTCCATGCGCTGAATCCGCGGCTCGTGATGTTGCGGATCTCGGGCTATGGGCAGACCGGACCGTATGCGCAGAAGCCCGGCTTCGGCGCGCTCGGCGAGGCCATGGGCGGCCTGCGACACCTGACGGGCGAGCCCGGTCGCATCCCGGTACGCGTCGGCGTCTCGATCGGCGACACGCTGGCCGCGCTGCACGGCGTCATCGGCGTGCTGCTCGCACTGCGGCATCGCGACCAGAACGGCGGCGAAGGGCAATGCATCGACGTGGCGCTGTACGAAAGCGTGTTCAACGTCATGGAAAGCCTGCTGCCGGAGTACGACGCCTTCGGCGCCGTCCGGGACCGCGCCGGCAGCGCCCTGCCCGGCATCGCGCCGACCAATGCCTACAAGTGCCGCGACGGCGGTTATGTCCTCGTTGCCGGCACCGGCGACAGCATCTTCCGGCGGCTGATGGCCGCGATCGGCCGGCAGGATCTCGCCGACGACCCGGGTCTCGCGCAAAACGACGGCCGCGTCGCGCGCAGCGAGGAACTCGATGCGGCGATCGGCGCCTGGACCGCGACGCGTGATCCGGCAGAAGTGCTCGAGATCCTCGACGCCGCCAACGTGCCCGTCGGGCGGATCTACTCGGTCGCCGACATCGCACGCGATCCGCAGTACCTCGCCCGCGAGATGATCCTCGAGACGCACGACGCCGATGGCCGGCCGTTGAAAGTCCCGGGCGTCGTGCCGAAGCTGTCGGCGACGCCGGGCGCGCTTCGCCATCCGGCGCCGCGGCTCGGCCAGCACACCGACCAATGCGTCGGCCGGCCGGGTTGGCCGGCGCGGACCGGCGGCTGAACCCGGAACGAGAGACGGGCGACGCCCACGAACGACCCAGCCTCGGTGATCGGCCATGGAGCCCGGCCGCCGCGGTGAACCCACGGAGAGCGACGATGCAGAACGGCAACGGCACGCGGATAGCCATCAACGAGGTCTCGACCCGCGACGGCTTCCAGATGGAAGGCCGGTTCATCGAGACCGACGACAAGGTCGCGCTGATCGACCGGCTGTCGGCAATGGGCTACGCCAAGATCGAGGTGACGTCGTTCACCTCGCCCAAGGCGATCCCGATGCTGCGCGACGCGGCCGAGGTGATGCAGCGGATCCGGCGCGTCCCTGGCGTCGTCTACACGGCCCTGGTGCCGAACGTCCGCGGCGGTGAGCGCGCGCTCGAGTGCCAGACCGACGAGTTCAACCTCGTGATGTCGGCGAGCGAGACGCACAACCTGTCGAACCTGCGAATGACACGCGAGCAGTCGTTCGCCCAGCTCGCCGACGTGGTCGCGCTCGCGCATTCGGCCAAGGTCCCGGTCAACGTCTCGCTGTCGTGCGTGTTCGGCTGTCCGATGGAAGGCGACGTCGATCCGGCCGTGGTCTCGGGCTGGGTCGATCGCTTCGCCGACCTCGGCGTCGCCGGCGTGACCCTCTGCGATACGACCGGCATGGCCTATCCGACGCAGGTGCAGTCGATCTGCGCCAACGAGATGGCGCGCCATCCGACGTTGGCCGTGACCGGCCATTTCCACAACACGCGCGCCATGGGGCTCGCGAACACCATCGCCGCGATCGAGGCCGGCGTGCGCCAGCTCGACATGTCGCTAGGCGGGATCGGCGGCTGTCCGTATGCGCCCGGCGCGAGCGGCAACGTCGCGACCGAGGACGTGGTCCACATGCTGACCTGCATGGGCTACGACTGCGGCATCGACGTCGATGCCCTGATCGGCGCAGCGGGGCAGCTCGCCGGACTCGTCGACCACGACCTGCCGGCGCAGGTCTCGCGCGCCGGCGTTCGGCTCACGCATCACGAGCCGCCGGCCGACTTCGCCGCGATCCGCGAGCGCGCGATCGCCCGGGACGGCGCCCTGCGACCCGGCGCGCAGGGAACGGCATGATCGGCAGTCTCGACCACCTGGTGCTCACAACGGCCGACGAGGCCGCCTGCATCCGCTTCTATACCGACATTCTCGGGATGTCGCTCGAGACCTTCGGCGGCGAGTCGTCGGTCGAGCGCAAGGCGTTCCGCTTCGGCAGCCAGAAGATCAATCTTCACGTGAAGGGGCGGGAGTTCGAGCCGAAGGCCCGGATCCCGATGCCTGGCGCGCTCGACCTCTGCTTTCTGGCCTCGACCCCGCTCGATGCGGTGATCACCCGGCTCGAAGGCGCCGGGATCGCGATCGAGGTCGGCCCCGTGCCGCGCACGGGGGCAACGGGCCCGATCCGCTCGGTCTACGTTCGAGACCCTGACGGCAATCTCATCGAGATTTCCGAGCCGATCGTCTGACGGCTGATCGACTCGCCCGATGAGCCGCAGACTGTCTCACCTGCTCTGTCTCGACGATTTCGAGGAAGCCGCGCGCCGCCACCTGCCACGACCGATCTTCGGCTATGTGGCGGGCGCTTCCGAGACCAACCGTTCGCTGCGCGACAACCGCGAGGCGTTCGACGAATGGGGTTTCCTGCCCGGCGTTCTCGTCGACGTCTCGAAGCGCGATCCGTCGGTGGAACTGTTCGGGCGGCGCTACGCATTGCCGTTCGGGATCGCACCGATGGGCATCGCCGCGCTCTGGGCCTATCGCGGCGATCTGGTGCTGGCCGCGGGCGCCGCCGAGGCCGGTGCCGTGGCGATCATGAGCGGGTCGTCGCTGATCCCGCTCGAGGACATCGCGCAGCAGAGCCCGCAGACCTGGTTCCAGGCCTACCTGCCCGGCGAACAGGCCCAGATCGATGCGTTGATCGAACGGGTCGCCGCAGCCGGCTTCCGGACCCTCGTGATCACGGTCGACACGCCGGTGGCGGCCAACCGCGAGAACAATCTGCGCACCGG
>JBEVJQ010000438.1:0-4611 GCA_040510055.1 Burkholderiaceae bacterium
TCTTCAGCACCAAAGGGGACAAAGGCACCGGCCTGGGCCTCGCGACCGTCTACGGCATCGTAAAGCAGAGCGGCGGCCACACCGCGGTTTACAGCGAGCCCGGCTGCGGCACGACCTTCAAGATCTACTTCCCGCGCATTCCCGACGAGCCCGGCGCCGTCCGCGCGCCGATCCGGCTGACACAGGGCGCGGAAATGGGCCGCTACCCGCTGGGCTCGACGGTGATCGTCCTGATGCCTGCGGGCGACGAGCCGTTCGCCGCGCGCTGGAAGCCCGGCGCGACGATCCGACTCGGCGAACCGATGGTCGCTCCCCGCCCGACGACCGGATCACCCCTAGGAAACGGGTGACACCAGGAGATTGGCATGCTTCACCTTCGAATCCGCGCAACGATGCTCCTCGTCGCGACATCCCTCCTTGCGACCGGCATGGCTCCCGGTATCACGTGCGCCCAGGGGCAGTCCGTGTCGCCCGCGGCCGCGCCCGGCCGGTCGAGCCCGCCGGCGCCCATCGTCAAGGAAGGAAAGACGATCCGGGTTTCGGAGCACGTCCACGTCATTCCGGACGAACGGGTACCGATGGTTCCCAACGTCGGCATCGTCGTCGGCGAGAAGGCCACGCTCGTGATCGATCCCGGCATGGGCCGGCGCAGCGGCGAAGCCGTCCTGCGTGAGGTCCGCAAGCTCGCCCGGACCGACGACCTCGTCATCGCCAACACCCACTTCCATCCCGAGCACACGACCGGAGACCTGGCCTTCCCCGCCACGGTGAGGCTGTTTCGCGCCCGGGCCCAGCAACAGGACGTCGACGAGATGGGAATGAAGTTCGTCGAGATGTTCTCCGGGATGCGGCCGGCGCTGGCCGAGATCCTCCAGGGGGCGTCGTTTCGGACTCCGACCGAGTTGTTCGATCGCGAGACGACGGTCGATCTGGGCGGCGTTCGCGTCCGGATGATCCGGCTCGGTCCAGGCCACACGCGGGGCGATACCGCGTTCCATGTCGAAGGCGACTCGGTGCTGTTCACCGGCGACCTGGCGATGCGCAACCTGTTCCCGTCGTTCATCTCACCGCAGTCGAGCGCGATCAGCTGGCTCGATAGTCTGGACCAACTGGACCGGCTCGCCGCCGTTCGCGTAGTGCCGGCCCATGGCGACCTTGCCGATCGCACCGTAATCGGCGCCTACCGCGACTACATTAAGGCGCTGCAGCGCCGCGTCGCCGAACTCAAGCGGGCCGGCAGTTCATCGGCGGAGGTGGCCAGCCAGTTGCGGACCGAGTTCGCCGTCCGTCATCCCAACTGGGCCGGTCCGGAGCGGATCGCGGGTGCCGCGACGGTGATCTACAACGAAACTCGTTGACGGCCGCGGCCGGCGGCGGCCCGACGACCGACGCCGTGGCTGGCGCACTCCACGGATCAGCCGGCAGCGTCGAGTTCGATCCAGGTCGGCGCGTGGTCGCTGGCTTTCTCCCAGCCGCGAACGTCGCGGTCGACTCCGGCGCGGCGCAGCCGCGGTGCCAGTGACGGACTGAGCAGCAGATGGTCGATCCGCAGCCCGGCATTGCGAGCAAAGGCGTTGCGAAAGTAGTCCCAGAACGTGTAGATCACATCGTCGGGGTGAAGCTTGCGGATCGCGTCGGTCCAGCCCTGGCCGATCAGCGTCTCGAACGCGGCCCGCGTCTCCGCCCGAAACAGGGCGTCGTCGACCCAGCGCTCGGGCTTGTAGACGTCGCGCCCGGTCGGGATGACGTTGTAGTCGCCGGCGAGCACCACTGGCCGGCCGCTGTCGATCAACGTCGCGGCATGCTCGATGAAGCGCTGGAACCAGCGCAGCTTGTAGTCGAACTTCGGTCCCGGCGCCGGATTGCCGTTCGGCAGGTAGAGGCAGGCGACCACGAGGTCGCCGACCTCGGCCTCCAGGTAGCGGCTGTGGCTGTCGTCCGGGTCGCCTGGTAGCCCGCGCCGGGTCTCGACCGGCGCCGCGCCACGGACGAGGATCGCCACGCCGTTCCAGCTTTTCTGTCCGTGCCAGATCGCCTCGTAACCGGCGTCGCGCAATGCGTCTTGAGGGAAACGCTCCTGCGGCGACTTCAGTTCCTGGAGGCACGCGACGTCGGGCTGCGCCTGGTCGAGCCAGCGCAGCAGCGCCGACTGGCGTGCGTTCATCCCGTTGATGTTGTAGGTCGCGATCTTCACCGATGTTCCGACCATTCGTGCTCTTTCGCGGGCCGCTACGCGCCGTCCAGCAGCCGCGCGACGGCGGCGAAGAAAAGGTCGCTCTGTTGGCGTTCGCCGGCGATCTGTCGGCTCACCTGGGCGCAGAGCGCTTCCGGCACGCGGCGCAGCGGCCGGCCGGCGGCAAGCTGGATGGCCAGCGCCTGGTGCATGCAGGCGCGCTCGAGATAGTAGAGGTCGTCGAATGCCCAGGCCACCGACTGCCCGATCACGGTGACGCCGTGGCTCGCCATGAACACGACGTCGGCGCTGCCTACCATGCTCGCGATGCGCCGGCCCTCGGCCTCATCGAGCGCCAGGCCATTGTAGTGGTCGTCGTAGGCCACGCGGCCATGGAAGCGCAGCGTGTTCTGGTTGCACCACTCGAGGCGTCCGCCTTCGACCAGCGTCAGCGCGGTCGCGTACGGCATGTGCGTATGCATCACGCAGCGCGCGCGAGTGTTGATCCGATGGATCCAGCTGTGGATGAAGAAGGCCGTGGGCTCGAGCGTATGGCGACCCTCGAGGACGCGGCCGCTGCCATCGATCAACAGGATGTCGTCCGGCCGGACTTCTCGCCAGTGCAGCCCCTGGGGGTTGATCAGGTAGCGGTCGTGACCGACCTCGAGGCTGAAGTGGTTGCAAACGCCCTCGTTCAGGCCGAGCAAGGCGGCGCCGCGCAACGCGATGGACAGGTCCCGGCGTCCGTCGCGCAGCACGGCGTCGGATGCGGATCGCGCAGCCGGGCGGATGGAAGGGATTGCGGCCTCGTCTTCGACGGCGGATGGGGTAGTGGACATCGTGGCGGTCCTCCTCGGTTGGGTAAAGGGCCCTGGTCTTTGCGTGCGTGCCTGCCGTGCGCGCCGGACTGAGCTTCAGCGCGACGACGGCTGGGCGGGCTGGCCACGACCGCCATGATCCATGCCGTCGTTGCCGGTGCCACCCGCATCCGCCTTGCCGCCGCCCGCGGTCAGCGCACGCGCCGGGGCGGTCACAGACTGGGTCACGCGGCTGCCGGCTTCATCCTCGAACACGAGCGTCAGCGGCACCGGATCGCCGACCTTCACCTGCTGCCGCAGATCGATCAGCATCACGTGGAAACCGCCGGGACGCAGTTCGACCGACTGCCCGGGTGCGAACTCGATCGACTCGACGGCGCGCATCCGCATGACATTGTCGACCAGCGCCATCTCGTGGATCTCCACGATGTCGGCGACTGGCGATTCGACCCCGACCAGCTTCAGCCGGTTGCGCGCCGTGAGCCTGAGAAAGGCGCCGGTCGAACGCTGCCCGGCAACGGTGGCCCGCACCCACGGCGAATCGACCGAGGCCGGTTCGGCACCGGCTGGCGCTTCACGGGTCGGGGCCGTCCCCGGTGCCGGAAGGGTGCGCGCTGCGTTGCCAGCCGGCGTCGCCTGCGCCAGGACCTGCGCCGCCGACAGCAACGCAGCGGCGCCCAGAGTGGCACAAAGCAGACGCCGCGGCGTCGACGGCACGCGGGCAGGGGCGGTCTGAGACATGTCGTCGATCCGGAGTGCTGCGGAGACCCGATTATCGCCGCCGAATTCGAACGGCAGCGACTGAACGGCGGCGGCGCGGTCAGCGGTCGGCCCGGCGCCTGGGCTGTCGGCATTGCGCGGTGCCTGCAACGGGTGAGTCCGCGGCGTCCCGTTGGACCTGCCGTGTGGGCCGTTGGAGCTGCCGTGCAGGCGGGACTTTGAGGTAGATCGAAGCCGACTCGATGCCGATGCTGCGCAACGCGCGCAGCGCGAGAAATCCGGCGGCCGCCCGACCGCCATAAACGATGACTGCGCGTCCGGGGCGGATGCCGATGCGGCGCAGCACGCGTGCGATGCTGTCGCTACCGGTCAGCCGGCCGGCGCCCGGATCGGCAAGCACCCAATCGACGGCGCCGAGCGACAGCGCCCGTGGCGGGCGATCGCGTTCATGAGCGGGTGTCGGACGGATATCCCAGACGACCGCGTCATCACGGCGAGCGGCGCGTTCGAATTCTTCTTTATCGGTGGTCAGTGGTCGCGCCGTCGGACGTTGCTCCTCGGACAGCCACTGGGCCGCCGTGAGGCCGACCACGCGCAGGTCTGTTCCGGTTGTCGGAAGATCGTTGCCGGTGATTGCCGGCCGGCAGCGGGGAGGCGGGAGGCGGGGACTGTGTTCGATCAATAGAGATTCCTCATGTGATGGACGTTTGCGATGGACGTTATGCGAGGGACGTTAGCGAGGGAGGTTAGCGAGGGAGGTTAGCGAGGGACGGAAACTCGGAAAGAATGTCGACGTCATCGATGTCCTTTGTCGATCCTCACGATGCAGCTTCATAGTCCTCATTCGTGAAACTCAGCTTCATCGATCCGGCCGTTGTCCGCAGAGTCGACCCGATCGAC
>JBEVJQ010000439.1:0-4965 GCA_040510055.1 Burkholderiaceae bacterium
CCGGGTCTGCCTTACGCCGGCATCTTCACTGTCGCGAGCTGCACCGACAATGCGGTGTTTCCGCCGAAGGAACTCGGCCGCTCTCCGGTGTTCGTCCCGCGGGCCGACGGTTTCGGCGCCGGGACACTGTTCCCGTTGCAGGGCTCCGTCGTCCCGTTCGCGAAGACGCGCGTGGATCGCGACGCTGCGCACGATCCGCGGCCGTCGCTCGCCGAGCGCTACGGCGACGGCGCGGCGTACGTCGCCGCGGTCCGTGAGGCGGCCGAGCGCCTCGTCGCTGAACGTCTGCTGCTCCCCGAGGACGCGCACCGAGCGTTGGAGTCGGCCGCCCAGGACCGGCTCTCGCGCCTCCAGTGACCGGCGCCCGACGCGTCGTGGCTAGTGTCATATCGACCCGCTCCGCCCGCCGGTCGATCATCGCCATCCGGTCGAATCCTGGTGCCATGTGCTTGTGAGACAGGACACTCGCCGTTCGAACGACAATCAGCAGGAGACACTCATGAAACGCCGCCTCGTGCTTCAGGCCGCATCGGCCACGCTGCTGCCGGGCTTCGCAGTCGCTCAGCACTATCCGACCAAGCCGATCCGCTACATCGTCCCCGTCGCCGCTGGCGGCGGCAACGACATGATCGCGCGCGTGGTCACCGAACAATGGGGAAAGCTGCTGGGGCAGACCTTCGTCGTCGACAACCAGAGTGGCGGCGGCGGCGTCATCGCCTGCCAGCTGACGGCGCGCGCCGCACCGGACGGCTACACCCTGATGCAGGGCTACGTGGCGACGCACGGCACTACGCCCGCCACGCGGCGGGTCAGCTACGACGCCATCAAGGAATTCACGCCGATCGGCATGATCGGTGCGACGCCGAACGTACTCGCGATCAACGCCAGCGTCCCGGCGAAGACCGTCCAGGCATTCGTCGACTACGTGAAGGCGCATCCGGACAAGGTCAGCTACGGCTCGGCCGGCCAGGGTTCGCTCACCCACCTGACGATGGAGCTGTTCAAGCAGGAGACCGGCCTGGACCTGCTGCACGTCCCTTACCGCGGGATCGCACCGGCTATCGCCGACCTGCTCGGCGGCCAGACCCAGGCCATGTTCCCGGGACTGGCCGCGGCCCTGCCGCACCTCCGCACCGGGCGGATGCGCGCACTCGCCGTGACCGGCAAGGCGCGCAGCACGCAACTGAAGGACGTCCCGACGATGGAGGAACTCGGGTTCAAGGGCTTCGACGCGATGCAGTGGTACGGATCGGTCGGCCCGGCGGGCCTGCCCGCCGACATCGTCCAGCGCCTCAACGAGACCCAGGTGACAGTGCTGAAGTCGCCTGACCTCGCCGACAAGCTGTCGAGCGAGGCCGTCGAGCCGTGGCCGATGACGCCGCCGCAGTTCGGCGACTACGTCCGCTCCGAGATCGAACGCTGGACCAAGCTGGCCAAGGCCCGCAAGATCCAGCTCGACGAGTGACCTGAACTCCGCGCCGCAGAACTTGCTGATCAGCGTCCCGTGGCCGAGTCAGCGGATTGACCGGGGCCGGCACCGAACACGGCGGCAAGCAGTTGCCGCCAGTCGCTTCCCTGCGGCAGGCTCCCGAGCACGGGTGTCAGTCGGCCGTCGATCAACAGCATCGCGAACCCGTGGACCAGCGACCACGAGCGCACCATGGCGGCGATGTGCGCCGGCGCGATCGCTCGCAGTGGCGGGATCTGCGCCGCGGGCGCGCCCGCACTGCTATCGCCGGCCGCGGCGGGGCTGCGGAGACGATCGCCGCCGCCGGAGCTGCCGAGACGATCGCCGCCGCCGGGGCTTCCGAGACGCTCGGCCGCGCCACGCGCCAGGACATCGCGCGCCTGCGCGACGGCCTCGCGCAGCGCTGGGCGCGACATGTCGAGCCGCTCGCTGCGGAACATCAGCAGGAACATCGCCGGATTGCGTTCTGCGAAGGCAACGTAGGCCTCGCCAATGGCGTTGAACGGGTGACCCGCGACGGCGCGCGCGCCGGCAGCCTGCAATGCCTGCGCGAACTCGCGAAAGCCAGTGGCGGCCAGCTCGCTCAGCAGACCCGTCATGTCGTCGAAATGATTCTTCGGTGCGGCGTGCGAGACCCCGACCGCGCGGGCCGCGGCCCGCAGTGTCAGGGCGTCGAGTCCTTCACGGTCGAGGATGGCGCGTGCCGCGGCAAGCAGCCGTTGCGGCAGGTCGGGTGGCATCTGACCATCCCGGCCGGGGGTCGCGGCACGCGGGCGGCCGCGCCGCGGCCCCCCGAGACGGACCGCCACCTCGGACGGGCGAGACTGCCGCGGAATCTTGGTCGTCGTCCCGGCGCCGCGGGGCTTCCCGGACTTTGTCGGCTTGATGGGCATTCTCTTGTGACAGGTGAAATTGACGCCGTCAATTTTACTTGACTCGTGTCGCCGGTTGGCGTTCAATGTCTATATTGACATCGTCAATAAAACACGAAGGCAGGACCGCGGGCGATACGCCCATCCAAAACCGGTAAATGGAGCGATAAGCATGGGCATGAACCAGGACCATTCCGCCGTCGCGGCTGCGACCCGCACGGCGCCGACTCAGCGACTCGACGCGGCGCCGATCCACTTCGAGGCCGATGCCGACTGGCTTCCCGTCGTCGGCACCTTGCCTGTCGGCCTGAACGGAACGCTCTATCGCAATGGCCCGAATCCGCAGTTTCCGAGCGCCAAGGCGCACGTATTCGGCGGCGACGGCATGCTGCACGCCTTCACGCTGGACAACGGTCGCGCCGGCTACCGCAACCGCTGGGTCCGTACCAGCAGTTGGCTCGCCGAACACGCCGCTGGACGGCGACTGGCCGACGGCTTCGGCATCCAGACCCAGGGTGCCGGCGGTGTCCGGGTTCCCGATCAGGGCGTGGCCAACACTAATATCGTCAGCCACGCCGGGCGCCTGATGGCGCTCGAAGAGGGACATATGCCGATCGCGATCGAGCCGGGCACACTCGCGACGCTCGGCCCCGTCGACTTCGAGGGCAAGGTCAGCGGCCCGTTCACCGCCCACCCGAAGCTCGATCCTGAAACCGGAGAACTATTGTTCTTCGGTTATGGCACCGACCGGTCGCTCGGCGCCGGAATGACCTTCGGCATCCTCGACGCCACCGGCCGGCCGACGCGGTTCGACGCCTTCCAGGCGCCGTATGCGAGCATGGTCCACGACTTCGCCGTGACCAGCGGTCACGTCGTGTTCCCGGTCATGCCGTTGACCGCGAGCATCGAACGGGCACGCAGCGGCCGCCCGCCGTTCGCTTGGGAGCCGGCGCTGGGTGCGCGCATCGGCATCATGCCGCGGACCGGCAGCGTTGCGGAGATCCGCTGGTTCCAGGCCGATGCCGGCTACGTCTTCCATGTGATGAACGCCTGGGAAGAAGACGGTGCCGACGGCGGCCTGCGCATCATCGCCGACGTCATGCGGTTCGACGAGCCGCCGCTGTTCCCGCACTCCGACGGCCGGCCAACCGACCCGCGGCGCAGCGTCGCCCGGCTCTTCCGGTGGACGTTCGACCTCGGCGGTCGCAGCGACACCTTCCAGCAGCAGATGCTCGATGACCGGGTCGGCGAGTTCCCGCGGATCGACGACCGCCGCGCCGGCCTGGCCTACCGCCACGGCTGGTTCGCCTGCCAGCGCGAACCGGTGTTCGGTGCCGGCCGCGAGGGGATCGCCCACATCGACGTGATGACCGGAAGGCGCGAGGGCTGGTTCGCCACGCCAGGCGATCGCGTCTCCGAGCCGGTGTTCGTTGCGCGCAGCGCCGAGGCCGCCGAAGGCGATGGCTGGCTGCTGGCGAACGTCTTCCGTGCGGCCGAGTGCCGGAGCGATCTCGCGGTGTTCGATGCCAGCGCCGTCGCCGACGGGCCGGTCGCATTGGCGCAGTTGTCGCACCGCGTTCCGGCCGGATTCCACGGCAACTGGGTCGCTGCTGCGTGACCGTGGCCGTTTCGGAATGACGAGGCCGCGGCTGCGGGGGTTGGGTCGCTGCAGCGACCTGTGGGTCGGCTGCCCCGGGGGTCGCTGCGGCGGCCCAGTCGGTCGCGGGATCGTCGTCAGGTCGCGGCGCGCCGCCGCCGCCGTCAGCCCGCCGCGGCCCGCGCCTCGCCTCTCGCCACGTTGATCCCCGCCAACAAGGCCAGGCCGGCGACGAAGAACATTCCCGTCAACGCGATCGCGAGCCGATGGTTTCCCGCTGTCGCCCAGGTGACCAGGCCGTAGGTCAGGGGGCCGATGATCGCAGCCAGACGCGTAGCGAACGCCCATAGGCCATAGAACTCGGCCAGCCGCGAAGCCGGCGCGAATGCCCCGACCAGCGCACGCCCGCACGACTGGCTCGATCCCATGCAGAGCCCGGCCAAGGTCGCGGCGACCCAGAACATCGGCCGCGACGTGCCGATGGCGGCGACCGCGATCATCGCCATCCAGCCGACGAGCGTCGTCGCCAATGCCGACCTGTGGCCGATCCGGTCCTCGACGTAGCCGAAGGCGAATGCGCCGCCGGCGGCGGCGATGTTGACCAGGAACACCAGCATCATGGTCTCGGTCTGCTTGAAGCCCATCGCCGCCTCGGCGTAGACCGCCGCCAACGCGATGACGACGGCGATCCCACATTGATAGGCCGTTCCGGTCCAGAGCAGACGCCGGAAGTCGGGGTAGCCGCGCGTGCGGCCGATGGCGGCCACGACCTCGCGCAACGATCCCATCGCGTTCGCCGTCGTGTTCCCTTGTGTCCGCTCGCGCAGGACCAGGAAGAACGGGATCGCGGCCACGAGGTAGATCGCCGCAGTGATCAGCATGGTGGCCGGCACGAACTGCTCGGCGCCCTCGCCCCTGCCCTGGGCCTGCAACACCCAGGCGAGCGACAGGCCGAGGGCGAGCATCCCGCCGAGATAGCCGAAGCTCCAGCCCCAGCCCGATACCTTGCCGAGCGCCTCGGCACGGGC
>JBEVJQ010000440.1:0-3158 GCA_040510055.1 Burkholderiaceae bacterium
AAGGGGCTGGGCATCACGGTGTTCGTCGGCCATCGGCGCGGTCATGCGAGCACCAGCGATTTCGGCAACGAGGCGCTCGAGCGCAGTGTCCAGGCCGCCTACGATATCGCCCGTATCACCGGGGAGGACCCGCTCGCCGGCTTGCCCGATGGCGACCGGCTGGCCCGCGACCCGCGCGATCCCGGTCTGTTCGATCCGTGGCATCTGCCGGTCGATCAGGCGGTGGAAGTCGCGCTCGCGATGGAAAAGGCCGCGTTCGGTACCAGCGCGATGATCCGCAACAGCGACGGCGCTTCGGTGTCGCTGCACCACGGCCATTTCGTGCTCGGCAATTCGCTCGGCTTTCGCGGCGGGTATCCGTTCAGCCGCCACACCATCGGCTGCTCGCCGATCGCAAGCCGCGGCCGCGCCATGCAGCGCGACGACTGGTACTCGTCGGCGCGCGCGGCCGAGGATCTCGCCGATCCGGCCTCGGTCGGCCGCTATGCGGCCGAGCGCGCGTTGGCCAGATTGGGCGCGCGCAAGCTGTCGACCCGGCGCGTGCCGGTCCTGTTCGAGGCCCCGCTCGCCGGTGGGCTGCTCGGCGCCTTCGTCCAGGCCACGAGCGGTGGCGCGCTGTACCGCAAGGCTACCTTCCTCTATGACTGTCTCGGCAAGCCGGTATTCGACACCCACATCGACATCGACGAGGATCCGACCGTGCCCGGCGGATTCGGTTCGTCGCCGTTCGACGAGGAAGGCGTGGCCACGACCGGCCGCAAGATCGTCGATGGTGGCGTGGTCAAGGGCTATTTCCTCTCGACCTATACCGGGCGCAAACTCGGTATGCCCACGACCGGCAATGCCGGCGGCTCGCACAACCTGCAGTGGACGAGCCGCCGCACCGATCCCGGCGACGACCTGCCGGCCATGCTGCGCAAGATGGGGACGGGACTGTTCGTCACCGAGTTGATGGGGCAGGGCGTCAACTACGTGACCGGCGACTATTCGCGCGGCGCGAGCGGCTTCTGGGTCGAGAATGGCCGGATCTCGCACCCGGTCGAGGAGATCACCATCGCCGGCAACATGGCCGAGATGTTCCGCCGGATCGTCGCCATCGGTGCCGACACCATCGTTCGCGGTACCAAGACGACCGGCTCGGTGCTGATCGAATCGATGGCGGTCGCTGGCTAGCCAACGGGGACGAAGGCGGGAGGAAAGCGATGAGCAAGGCCTTCATCAAGGACGAGGTCGACGACCTCGACGAGGACAACGAGCCGGCCGAACCGCAGACCCCCGGCGGGAAGAACTACATCACCCGGGCCGGCTACCAGGCCCTGCACGATGAACTGACGCTCCTGCTCGACACCGAGCGGCCCGAGGTCGTACGCACGGTGTCCTGGGCCGCCGGCAACGGCGATCGCTCGGAGAACGGCGACTACATCTACGGCAAGAAGCGGCTGCGCGAGATCGACCGGCGGATCCGCTTCCTCACGCGCCGGCTCGACCAGGCCGAGGTCGTCGATCCGTCGGTCCACCATGGCAGCGACCAGATCTTCTTCGGCGCCCGCGTCGTCTATCGCGAGCCCGACGGAACCCAGCGCAAGGTGCAGATCGTCGGCGTCGACGAACTCGATCCGCTCAACGGACGGATCAGCTGGATCTCACCGGTCGCCCGCGCCCTGATCAAGGCACGCGAGGGCGACACGGTGCCGCTGGTCACTCCGCAGGGTCGGATCGAGATCGAGGTCGAATCGGTCGACTATCCCGACTAGGCAGCGCTCGTCCCGAGCGCCCTGCAACCCGGCGCCGGCGATCGCGACCGCGGTCGACCGCCGCCTCGGCAGAGGAGGTGACCATGCAGATCCCATCGCTCAGAGAAGTCGTCGACGCCCGCGAATGGCAGACCCGCGTCGACCTGGCTGCCTGCTACCGTCTGGTCGCGCTGTACGGCTGGAGCGACCTGATCTTCACCCACATCAGCGCGCGCCTGCCTGCCGGCCACGATGGCGAGGAGCGCTTCCTGATCAACCCCTATGGCCTGATGTTCGACGAGATCACCGCGTCATCGTTGATCGTCATCGATCACGAAGGTCGCAAGGTCGGCGATTCGCCGTTCAACGTCAATCGCGCGGGCTTCGTCATCCACAGCACCGTGCACTCGGCGCGGCCCGACGTGGCCTGCGTGATACACACCCATACCCGGGCCGGCGTTGCCGTCAGCGCCCAGGAGCGGGGACTGCTACCGATCTCGCAGCAGTCGACCATCGTCATCGGTTCGCTGGGCTACCACGATTACGAGGGCATCGCCGTGCACGACGACGAGCGCACGCGACTCGCTGCCGATCTGGGCGACAACGCCTACCTCATGTTGCGCAACCATGGCTTGCTGACCGTCGGACGTACGGTTGCCGATGCGTTTCTCAACATGTACCTGCTCGAATCGGCCTGCCAGATCCAGATCTCGGCGCAGGGCGGCAGCCCGCTGCGCGAAGTCTCGGCGACCGTGCTGGCCGGCGTCGGCGAAACGGTGCGGATCATGGAAGCCAGCGCTGCTGAACCAAGGGGCGCCCTGGCCTGGCCGGCACTGCTGCGGCGACTCGAGCGCATCAACCCCGGTCACGACCAGTGACGAGGACGGTGGCCGCGCCGGCGGCAGCGACGTCATCGGCGCGATCGGCGCCGGCAACGCGTCCGTAGCAGCAGTCGACAGCGGCGCCGGCAGCGGCGCCCCGTCAATTGCGCGTGATCGCCTTTACCGCCTGCAGGTGTCGCAGGCTGCGGTAGATCTCGGACAGGTGGACCCGGTCGCGGATCTGCAGCGTGAACTTGATGACGCCGTGAGCCTCGCTGTCGGTGTCCATCGCGACCTGGAGGATGTTGGCCTCGTGGCGCGAGATCTCGCCGGCCACGCGGCCCAGGAGCCCCATCTCGTTATTCACGTGCACGGCCACCACCGTGCGGAACAGGCCGGAGACGTTGTCGTCCCATTCGACGTCGATCCAGCGCTCGGCATCGCGCCGCATCTGGCGCCGGGCGCTGTCGCATTCGGCGCGATGGATCGACAGCCCGTGTCCGCCGCGCATGTGACCTGTGATCCGGTCGCCGGGCAGCGGATGGCAGCAGGCGGCGCACTGGACCGATATGCCGTCGACCGCATGGATCTGGATCGGTAGCGG
>JBEVJQ010000441.1:0-4658 GCA_040510055.1 Burkholderiaceae bacterium
TCGTCGTCCCAGGGGTAGGCCGCCCCCTGGTCGGCGCCGCCCCCGGCGCGCTCGTGGCGCGGGCCGCTGATGTGTTCGGCGGGGGTCGGCGCGACGCTCGCGTAGGGGTTGTCGGAAGCGCACTTGCCGGCCAGCGAATCGGACGGTCCGCTCGGGTCGCGGTCGGACGACGAAGAGCAGCCAATCAACAGGCCGATCGCAGCCACGACCACGCCGATCCGGGTGGCACGATCGAGCGTTCGAGGAAGACTGGTCGAACTCAAAGCGCTTGGCAGCGGCAGCCCGGCAGCTCGACCGGCTCGGTCGATACCGGAGACGCGGGCGCGGTGGCCGCCGCGCCACCGCCGCCCGGCGGCAGCGAGCCCGCCGATTGGATCTGCCGCATCAGGCACCGGTCACCGGCGGCAACGGCGAGCTTGAAGACCACGGGACGCTCGGGGGGCATCCGTCCGTCGAGCGGCACACCGTCGGCGCCGCGCCGCAGCGCACGGGCCAATACCAGCTCGTCGCTACCCGAGAACGCCGCCGGGCCGAGGAGCACGCGATTGCCGGTGGCGCGACCGGCCACCTCCTCGATCGCCTGCAGGCAGGCCGGCGATGGATCGGGCTGGAGCCGGGCGGCAACGGGGGCGGCCGGCTTCGACGTTGGCGCCGCGCACGCTGCCACCATCGTCGCGAGCCACGGGACGATCACCGTCAGCCGCGCGAGCGGCTTCCGGCTCTTGATCAGCCTCGGCCGGTCCGCGCTCACGGTCCGGATCCGGCATGCAGATACTTGCCTTCACGCACCGGCGAGCGGATCAGGCGCCCGCGCGAGGGATCGCCGCCGTCGTCCTTGGCCGTCGCCTGCAGCGCCGGACAGGTGCCGTTGACGCGATAGGCCAGCGCGGCGGCGAGCAGCCCTTCGTTGCGGTCGCCGAGTTGGCGGTTCAGGTCGTCGTTGGCCGCGCAACTGACGTCGAGCCCATCGGCATAGTTGCCGAAACCGTTGGCGTTGACGCCCTGGAACTCGATCGGAAAGTACGAGATTCCACAGTTGTCTTTCTGGACGAATCCATACGGCTTGCCGCAGGTCCGGGCGCCAACCAGGACCGCCATCATGCCGATGCCGCGCAGACCGTTGACCAGCGATTCGCTGGCCGAGCAGGTGGCGGCGGTCGACAGCACGATCAGGCGCTGCAGGTCCAGTTGCGGCAGCGGCTGGTTGGCCGTGGTGCCCGAACCCTCGAACCCCGTCGTGGTGTCGAGAAAGCCGATGCTGTGGTTCTCGCTGACGCGCTTGTCGCTGTATTGGTAGGCCTCGAACACCCGCCCGGAACTGCGCGACCGGCCCGCGACCATGTAGGCCAGCTGGCTTGCGAGATGGACGAATCCGCCGCCGTTGTAGCGCAGGTCCACGATCAGTTCGGTGATCGACTGGTCGCGGAACCGTTCCATCGCGGCCGCCATCGGCGCCTCTGCCGGCGTGACGAAGTCGTTGACCACCATGTAGCCGATGCGCTCGCCGCCGATCGCCAGGACGTCGGTCAGGAATACCGGCCGGGTCGTGACCTGGCCACCGACCACCGAGACGCGGCGCGTGACGCCGGTGGCATTGGTCAGTTCGAGCTCGACGACCTGCCCGTTCTGCGACGGCGCCAGCGCATCGTTCAACAGCTCGATCTGGGCCGGCACGGTGGTGTCGACCGCGACGTTGGTACCGTTGATCGTCGCCGAAACCAGGCGGTCGCCACGCTGGATGCCGGCCTGGGCCGCCGAGGTCCCGGCCTCGACATAGGTGACGCGGATGTTGCGCGGCGGCGTGGTCGACGCGATCTTCCACTCGGCGCCGTAGCCGAAGATCACGCCCGACTGGAGCAACTGGTTATAGTCAGCCGTTGGATAGGTGAAGCTGAACCGGTCCTTGTCCGAGCCGTCGAGATTGATTGCCTTGGTCCTGAGCGCCTGGAGGTACGCGTCGATCGAAGCGTAGTGCGCATCGGCGTCGCTGTAGCCTGCCGCATTGGCATCGACCTGCGGGATCTCTCGGTACCAGAGATACGCCTGGTTCATGTACGCAGCCACCCACGCCTTCTCGCTGCCCAGTGTTCCGTCGGCGTAGCCGCCGAGCAACCGACCCGACGCATCGTGCGCATAGGGGTTCGCAGGGGCGCACTTCTGGGCGAGCTGGCTCGGTGGGGTGCCCGGTCCGGGAGGATTCCCCGATCCTGGAGGATTCGTACCGCTGTCGCCAGCGGTGCAGGCGGCCAGTAGCGACGATGCCGTGATCACAGCGCCGATCGCGGCCCGCTTCGGCCTTGCGCTCGCCTTCATGTTCCATGACTCGTCGTCGGTGATCTGCAATCCTATCGGATCGCCCCGCCGCGGTGCGCCTGCCGGGTGCGGGGAACAACGGAAACGCGGGCGGTCACGATCGCCGGCAACGGTTCCCCGGTCAGGAGAAGCGGGCGCGCAGCGCCTCGCTCTGTCGGGCGAGCAACGACAGATCGTTGCCGACGGCAACGAATGCCGCGCCGTCGGCAAGGCAGGCCTTGGCGAAATCCTCGATCGGCGTCAGCACGCCGGCGAACCGGCCGGCCTGGCGGATCCGCTTGATCGCATCGGAAACGGCAGCGCGTACGTCGGGATGGCCGCCCTGTCCCAGCAATCCCATGTCGGCCGACAGGTCCGACGGCCCGATGAATATTCCGTCGACGCCATCGACGGCGGCGATGGCCTCGATCCGGCTGATCGCCTGCCGCGTCTCGACTTGCACGATCAGGCACTGCTCATCGGCGATCTGGCTGAAATAGTCGGGGGTCCGGCCGTAGTTGGTGGCTCGTGTCGAGCCGGCGACCCCGCGGATCCCGCGTGGTGGATAGCGACAGGCGGCCACGGCCGCCTTCGCCTCGTCGGCCGACTGCACCATCGGCACGAGCAGATTGCGCACCCCGATGTCGAGCAGCCGCTTGAAGATCACCGGATCGTTGACCGGCGGACGAACGACGGCGGCCGTGGGCGTACCCGACAGCGCCTGCAACTGGCCGAGGATCGACGTCAGATCGTTGGGTGAATGCTCGCAGTCCAGGACCAGGAAGTCGTAGCCGGAACCGCCGAGCAACTCGGCTACGGTCGAACTGGCGAGCGTGCACCACAGACCGATCTGCGGCTGGTGCGCGACCAGCGCGCGCTTCAGGGTGTTCTCCGGCAGTTTCATCTCGCCTCCTCGTCGCGACCGTTTCCAGTCACGAGCATAGCCACTTCAGGGAAATCCGTCGCAGCCGGCACGCGTCGGTCGGTCAGCGGCCCTCGGTCGGCGCCAGCACGAGATTGTCACGATGGATCAGTTCGGGCTCGTCGAGGAAGCCCAGGATGGCCTCGATCCGCGACGACGGCTGGCGTGCGATCCGGCGGGCATCGTTGGCCGCATAGTTGGCCAGACCGCGGGCGAGTTCGCGGCCACCGGGGTCGAGAATCGCGACCAACTCGCCGCGCTCGAACTCGCCCCGGACTTCGGTGACGCCGACCGGAAGCAGGCTGCGGCCGCCCGATACCAGCGCCTTGACCGCGCCGGCATCGAGGACCACGGCACCGCGCAGTTGCAGGTGGTCGGCCATCCACTTCTTGCGCGCAGCAATCCGCGGCGTCTGTGCCTGGAACAACGTGCCGATCGCCTCGCCCTGAAGCAGTCGAACCAGCACGTCGGGCTCGCGCCCGGAGCAGACCATGGTCGAGCAACCGCTGGCCGCCGCCCGCTGGGCAGCGAGCACCTTGGTGATCATCCCGCCGCGACCGATGGCTGTGCCGGCTCCGCCGGCCATCGCGGCCAACGACGGGTCGCCGGCGCGAACGGTCGCCAGCAGCGTCGCCGCCGGATCGCGCCGCGGGTCGGCGGTGTAGAGGCCGCGCTGGTCGGTGAGGATTACGAGCAGTTCGGCCTCGACCAGGTTGGCCACGAGCGCCCCCAGCGTGTCGTTATCCCCGAACTTGATTTCGTCGGTCACGACGGTGTCGTTCTCGTTCACGATCGGAACGATATCGAGCGACAGCAGCCGCAGCAGGGCCGAGCGGCCGTTGAGGTAACGCTTGCGGTCGGACAGGTCGGCATGCGTCAGCAGGATCTGGGCGGTGCCGATGCCGTGGGCGCGGAACGCCGATTCGTAGGCCTGGATCAGCCCCATCTGGCCAATGGCCGCGGCGGCCTGCAGGTCGTGCATCTCGTGCGGCCGGCGCACCCAGCCGAGCCGGCGCAGCCCTTCGGCCACGGCGCCCGACGAGACCAGGACCAGCTCGAGCGGCGCTCCGCCCTGGCGTTTGGCCAGCTCCTTGAGCCGCGCGACCTGCTGGCTCCAGTTGGCGATGGCAGCGCTGTCGAGCCCGCGCCCGTCGTTGGTCACCAGCGACGAACCGACCTTGACGATCACGCGACGTGCGCGCAGCGTCCCGGGCGCGACCGTGGACGCGCCGGAGGTCATCGCGCGTCCTCGGCTGCCGAATCCTCGTCCGGCGCCGCGGCACCGGGCTCGCCGGATTGGAACCGGACGTCGGCGGCGGCGGGCTCGGGCGGCCGGTGCGCCTCGAGGTGGTCCCAGATCGCGTAGCCGAGCGCGGAACACCCTTCGCCGGTCAGGGCAGAGATCCCGAACACCGGTCCGGGCCAGCCGTACGCGGCAGTGAAG
>JBEVJQ010000442.1:0-3713 GCA_040510055.1 Burkholderiaceae bacterium
CCGGAGCCGGGCCCGTCGGTCAGCGGGACGACGGTGCGGTTCAACGGCCGGCCCGAGGGCATCCGCACCGAGCCGGTCCAGGACGCCGGCAACACCACGTTGACCCTGCCGGGTCGGCTGGTCTGGGACGAGGACGTCACCGTCCGCGTTTTCACGCCGTTCAGCGGGCGCCTGATCAAGCCGCTGGTCCAGGTCGGCGACCGCGTCAGGGCCGGCCAGGAGCTGGCCGAGATGGCCTCGTCCGACTTCAGCGAGGCAATGGCCGACGCCCGGCGCGCCGAGACCGACGGCAAGCTCGCCCGCGATTCTCTCGCCCGGTTGCGTGAGCTGCACGGTGCCGGCCTCGTTGCCCGCAAGGAACTGATCGAGGCCCAGGCACTCGCGAGCCGCTCGGCGATCGAGCGCCAGCGGACGCAGAACCGGCTGGCACAGGTCGGTGCGAGCGGCGGCGGACTCAACTTCGTGCTGCGGGCGCCGATCGACGGCGTGGTCGTCGATCGCTCGGTCAACCCCGGCCAGGAGTTGCGCGCCGACCAGGGAAGCACGCCGTTGTTCGTGATCACCGACCCGACGCGACTCTGGGCCTGGTTCGATGCGCCGGAGAGCGCGCTGCCGCGATTGGCCGCGGCCCAGCCGGGAACGGCGATGCAGATAACCAGTGGCGCCTGGGGCAATCGTGTGTTCGACGCCAGTCTGCGGCGCAAGGATGATGCGATCGATCCGACGGCCCGGTCGTTCCGGTTGCGGGCCGAGGTCGAGAACCCGGACCGGTCGCTGAAGGCCGAGATGTTCGTGACCGCAACGCTGTCGCTGCCCGACGATTCCGGCGGTCGACCGGTCGGACACGTTCCGACCTCGGCCGTGCTGCTGGTCGACGGCCGGCGTCATGTCTTCGTCCAGGACGGCGACAACGGTTTCACCCGCGTCGAGGTCGATGTCATCCGCGAGCTCCCGGGCCGCGTCGGTGTGACCGGGCTGACGACCGGACAGCGCGTGGTCGTCGAGGGCAACCTCTACCTCCAGCAGATCCTGAGCCGGGCCGACATCCGCGCCGCGAAAACCGAAGCCAAGCGTTGAACTCGACTGCTCGGCGCCGTCGGGTCGACGACGACCCGTCCCCGTCCATGACGGACTCCTACCCGAGCTGCCGATGCGCCGCCTGATCTACTTCACCCAGCACCAGCCGCTGCTCGTGGTCTTCACGCTGCTGGTCTTCATCGGCGGAGGCATCCTCGCATTCCGCGGGCTGCCGATCGAGGCATTCCCCGATGTCTCCGACACCCAGGTCACGGTGATCGCCTTGCATCCGGGTCGCGCGGCCGAGGAAGTCGAGCGGCAGGTGACGCTGCCGATCGAAGTCGCGCTATCGGGCCTGCCCGACTCGGTGCGGCTGTTCTCGCACACCCAGTTCGGGCTGTCGTTCACGGTCATCACGTTCAACGACCGGCCGACGGACCAGCTCGCGCGCCAGCGCGTCAATGAACGGCTGCAGAACCTGCCGCTGCCCGAGGGCGTGGAAATCCGCACGCAGCCGCCCCAGACCGCGATCGGCGAGATCTTCCGGTTCCGGCTGCGCGGCGACGACTATCCGACGCAGCAGTTGCGCGAGATCCAGGACTGGGTGGTCGAGAAGCAGTTGCGCAAGGTGCCCGGCGTTGCCGATCTGGTCACGATGGGCGGTTCGATCAAGCAGTACGAAGTCAACCCCGACATGGCGCGGCTGCGCGACTACGGGCTGTCGCTCGGGCAGCTATTCGCGGCCTTGCAGCGGGCCAATGCCAATGCCGGTGGTGGCGCCGTCACCCACGGCACGCAGCAGTACCTGATCCGCTCGATCGGCGAGTTGCGCAGCTCGGCCGATATCGGCAACGTGATGGTCTCGGTCAACAAGGGCGTCCCGGTGCTGGTCCGCGACGTGGCCGAAGTCCGGGTCGGGGGCGCGCCGGTCCAGGGGCTCGTCGGTCAGACATCGAAGGACCGCGTCGACGACGACATCGTCAACGGCATCGTCGTGATGCGCAAGGGCGAGAACCCGTCGTTCGTCCTCGGCGGCATCAAGGAGAAGATCGACGAGATCAATCGCGCCTATCTGCCGAAGGGCGTGCAGATCGTCCCGTACTACGACCGGTCGTGGCTGATCGACCGGACCTTGCGCACGGTCTTCACCAACCTGCTCGAAGGGGCGGCGCTGGTCTGCGCGGTACTGATCCTGTTCCTGACCAACGTGCGCGCGGCGCTGATCGTCGCGGCGGTGATTCCGCTGTCGCTGCTCGGCACGTTCCTCGGCCTGACCATCGTCGGGATCCCGGCCAACCTTCTGTCGCTGGGCGCGATGGACTTCGGGATCATCGTCGACGGCGCGGTGATCGTGGTCGAGAACATCTTCCGCCGGCTCGGCCAATTGAAGGACGAGCAGATCAACGATCCGGCGGCACGGCGCGCGGCGGTGCTCGAGGCCGCCGTGGAGGTCGGCCGACCGACCTTCTTCTCGATGCTGATCATCATCGTCGCGCACGTCCCGATCTTCACGCTGCAACGACACGAGGGCAGGATCTTCTCGCCGATGGCCTGGACGGTGAGTTCGGCCCTCGTCACCTCGCTGATCCTGTCGCTGACGGTGGTCCCGCTCGCCTGCTCATGGTTCCTGCGCCGGGTATCGCACGAGGACAACGCGATCGTGCGCTTCTGCAAGGCGCGATACGCGGTCGTTCTCGACCGTACGCTCGCCCGCCGCGGCCTCGTGATCGGGGTGGCGCTGGCCGCGCTCGTGGGTACCGGTGTCATCGCCACGCGGCTCGGGACCGAATTCCTGCCGGAGCTCAACGAGGGCTCGACCTGGGTCAATGTGGCGCTGGCACCGTCGGTCTCGCCGCAGGAAGCGCAGAAAGCCACGCGGATGGTGCGCCAGGCCCTCTCCTCGGTCCCCGAGGTCGCCTCGGTGTTCTCGAAGGTTGGCCGGCCCGACGATGGTACCGATCCGAAGATCTTCAACTCGGCCGAGTTCTTCGTCGAGATGAAACCGGAGAAGGAGTGGCGCTCGGGCTTCGGCAAGGAGCGGCTGGTCGCCGAGATGGACGTGGCCGTGAGCGCCCTGCCGGGACTCGAGCCGAGCTTCTCGCAACCGATCCGCGACAACGTCCTCGAGAGCATCTCGCAGATCGACGGCCAGATCGTCATCAAGATCCAGGGCGACGATTCCAACCTGCTGAAGGATATCGCCCGCCAGATCCAGCTGAAGATCACGAGCGTGCCCGGCGTCCGGCGCAGTTTCGTCGACCGCGACGGACGATTGCCGCAGTTCCGCATCGACATCGATCGGGCGACGGCAGCGCGTTACGGCGTCAACGTGGCCGATCTCCAGGAGACGGTCGAGTCGGCGCTGGCCGGCAAGGCCACGACCGAGCTGTGGGAGGGGGAGCGGCATTTTTCAGTGGTCGTGCGGCTGCGGGCCGATCAGCGCGGCCTTCCGCGGCTTCCGGATCTGCTGATCGGCAGCGCGAGCGGCGCGCCGGTGCCGCTGTCGCAGTTGGTCACTTTCAGTGCGACCGAAGGCGCGATGAACATCTCGCGTGAGAATGGCCAGAGGCTCGCGGCGATCGGCGTCTTCATCCGCGACCGCGACATGGGCAGCGTCGTCGCCGACATGCAGCGCGTGGTCAACGCGGAAGTGTCGTTGCCGGCGGGCTACCGGATCATCTGGTCGGGCGAGTTCG
>JBEVJQ010000443.1:0-9108 GCA_040510055.1 Burkholderiaceae bacterium
GATGCGCGGCGAGCAGGCCCGCTCCGTGAGGTGCCTGGTTCGCCAATTGCCCTGGGTGTTGATGGTCGTGACCGGGCTTGTCCAGGCTCAGCCGACCGCCGGCTGCTCGTCCGACCAGATCCGCGCCAGCTTCGAGGATTTCTCGAAGACGGGAAAGATGCCGCCCGCACTAGGACGCTGGCTGGGCGATCCGAAGTTGCAGTACATCGAGCCGTACCAGGCCTTCGACAACGTCTGGTTCGTCGGCGTCTGCTGGGTCTCGGCCTACATGATCCGGACCAGCGAGGGCGTCGTCCTGATCGACACGGTGCACGAGCCGCATGTCGATACCTGGCTGGCCAATCTGCGCAAGGTCGGCGTGGAGCCTGCCGACGTCAAATACGTGCTGATGACGCACGGGCATTTCGACCACGTCGGCGGCGCCTACAAATTGAAGCCGCTGACCGGGGCGAAGTTCGTGATGACCCAGCGGGGCTGGGACGAGGCCGCCCGATCCTCGGCCGCCTCGCAGAATTCGCCACGACCGTGGCAGATGATGGGGCCGGACATGGTGGCCAAGGACGGTGACGTGATCAAGGTCGGCGACACCTCGTTCACGGTGCTGGAAACGCCCGGCCATACCTTCGGGACCGCCTCGTACCTGTACCCGGTCCGCGATGGAGCCAATGTCCATCGGGCGATCACGGTCGGTGGCCTCGGGCTGAATGCGATCGAGAATTCCGGACAGGTCGAGTCGTACATCGGCAGTGTCGAACGGATCGAGAAGCTCACCGTCGACCCGGCCGCGCCGATCACGGTGCATCTGACCACGCACCCGTTTTCCAACGGGCAGACGGAAGCGGCCGCGCGCAACAAGCAGCGGCAACCGGGCGCTCCCAACGCGCTCGTCGACCAGGCCGGATTCCTCAAGCAGCTCGAGGGGCTGCGGCTTGGGGCGCGCGATCGCCTGGCGCAGGAGAAGGCAGCCGGACGCTGACAGGGGACTCCAGGGTCATCGGCCGCGCCAGACCGACAGCCCCCAGGGCGTCAACTTGATCGGCAGGTGGTAGTGCTCGCCGGGCTGGTTGACGACGAACCGGAACAGCACCGTCTCGAGGAATGCCGGGTCGTCGGTCACGGCGCCGACGTCGCGGAAGTACGCGCCCGCGGCGAGACGGGCCTCGTAGGTGCCGGCCGTGACCGCTTGGCCAACGGCCAGCGCCTGGTCGTCGATGTTGCCGGACTCGGTGACGGGGCCGCCGCCGACACGCGCGCTTCGGTCGCCGTCGATGCGGACGACCTCGACCTGCAGGCCGCGAGCGGGCAGCCCACGGGCCACGTCGACGACGTGGATCGAGATTCCCGGCATTGAAGTTTCCTTCGTTCTTTTCAGGCCCGTGCCGGCGGATAGACCACAAGCACCCAGGACACCGGTGGCATGCCACCGGAATTCTCACTGCAATTTGGCCCCGGACGCCTTGACCGCCGGCGCCCACGTCGCGACCTGCTTCTCGACGAAGGCTGTGAACTCGGCTGGCGACATCTTGCCTGACTCGACACCGGTCTCGGTGAAGTTCTTCCTGACGCGCGGGTCGTCGACGATCGTCGCCACATGCCGATTGACGGTGTCGGCGATCGACTGCGGCAACCCGGCCGGCGCCGACAGGCCGAAGAAGTTCTCGGCGACGAGCTTCGGCATTCCCACTTCGAGCACCGTCGGCACGTCGGGGACCATTGCCGCGCGCTTCGGACTGGTGACCGCCAGCAGGCGGAGCCTGTTCGCCTGCGCATAGGGGACGTTCTGCGGCAGCGTGTCGATCGCGAACTTGATCGTTCCGCCCACGAGGTCGTTGTGCATCGGCCCCGACCCGCGATAACCGACGTGCTGCAGGTCGATTTTCTGCTCGCTCTTCAGGATCTCGCCGACGATGTGGCCGATCGACCCGACGCCGCCGCTGCCGAAGTTGACCGTCCCCTGCGTGCGCGCCCAGGCCACGAATTCGGGAACCGTCCTGGCCGGCACGTCCGGATGGACGACGAAGACGTTCGGCACGGCGCCAATGTAGGCGATGTGAGAGAAGCTCTTCAGCGGGTCGTAGGTCGGCCGCTCGAGCATGAACGGCGACAGGCTGATCGGCGCCGTATTCGACAGCATGAACGTATAGCCATCGGGCGCCGCACGCGCGACTTCGGCGGCGCCGATCGTCGTGCCGGCCCCGGGCCGGTTCTCGACCACCACGGGCTGGCCCAGTTTCTCGGCCAGCAGCGGTGCGATCAGTCGCGCGACGATGTCGCTCGAACCGCCTGGCGAGAAGGTGACGACGATCCGGATCGGGCGCGTCGGCCAGGACTGGGCTCGCGCCGCCGTCGGGCGCAGCAGCGGGAAGGGAGTTGCCGCCAGCACCACCAGGGTGCCGCGACGGCGTGAGGACGTCGGATCTGACTTCATCGAATCGCTCCGGCAGCTAGTGTGGTCGGCCGAGGGGCCGTCCACGATGTTCTGGTCAGAAGTGCTGATGGTTGCGGCGATGCCAGGCGGCCAGCGATTCGTCGGGGTAGGCATCGAAGCGCGCGTCGCCGTCGCCGAATTCGGCCGAAACCCACTCCGGCTTCGAGTCCAGCATCATGTGCGACGTGTGCGGCGGCTTCGGCAACGGCGTGTCGATCGCGCCGGCTTGCGGGTGCACCAGGTCCGGCCAGTTCGGATCCCAGAGCCACAGCGCCGTACCGCAGTGGCGGCAGAAGGAACGCTCGCTGCTGCTGGTCTTGCCATCCTCGAGTTGCGCGCGGTAGACCGACACGTTGTCCTTGCCGGTGACCTCGAGCGTCCCGTTGTCGGCCCCGAGGTTGATCGCGAAGCCACCCGAACCGGCAGTCTTGCGGCAGATGCTGCAGTAGCAGCGCATGAACGGCACCGGCTCGTGCGACTCGACGCGAAACGAGACAGCGCCACAGTGGCAGGATCCCTCGAGTTTCATCGCTTCGGCTCACTCCGCGCGCGATCCTTTGCCGCCGTCGCATCGCGGCGAACGTCGCAGGTGGCGGCGTGGCGACGGCAGCCGCCCATCGTACTACTCCGGGGTTTCGGCGGGAGCCATCGTACCCCGGCCCGGATGCAACGGCCAGCCGTGGTAAGGCGCTGCGGTTTCAGCGGTGCAGTGGTCCGCTGCCTTGGTCTCAGCGGCGCGCCCGTGATTCGTCGCCCCGGTAGCAACGCCAGCCCCGTGGTACGCCGCCCGGTTGCAACGGCAACCCCGCGATGCGCCGCCCGGGCGTTGGCGGGGTGTCGTCGCCGTCAGGCAACCTGGCGGCACCAGAGGAACCGGGCGAGTGTCGAATCGGAACTGCAGGCCTGCGACGGAATATGGACCCGACCGATCACACCCGAAAGTGCGCGCGTTCCCCGGTTCACTGCCGGATCGCTCGAGAACACCAGTCGATAGCCGCTGGCTCGGGCGATTGTCAGCATCGCTCCGTCATAGCGGCCGTGCGGAAACGACAGCGCGTCGATCTTTCCCCGATACCAACGGCCGATCCGCGAGGCCGACTCGGTCATCTCCGTTGCGACATCGGCGACCGCGGTGAACGGCACGTGCGAGAGGCCGTGCGAGCCGACCTCCCAGACCGACCGGTCGATCTTCGCGATCGACTCGGGAGTCATCATCTGGCGCTCCGCCGGCTCGTAGCTCGACCAGGGCGCGAGACGCGACAGCCTCTGGTCGAGCGGCGCATCGATCAGCGAGCGGGCGGCGGCGAAGAAATCGGCGCGCGGGCCCAGCGCTTCGAGGGCAGCGCCCCGATGCTGCGCAACCTCGACCAGCGCGTCCTGCCACCAGCGTCGTCCCGGTTGCTCGATCGCCTCGACATTGACGAACAGCGTCGCCTTCAGGCCATGGCGTCGCAACAGCGGCTCGGCGTGGACCACGTTGTCGTGCCAGCCGTCGTCGAAACTGATCAGCAGCGCGTGCGCCGGCAGCGCCCGTCCGCCGTCGCGGGCCTCGCGGACCTGCTCCAGCGTCACGACGTTGAAATGGCGCTTGAAGAACCGCAGGCAATGGTCGAACTCGTCGACGCCGACCACGTACTCGCGCTCCGAGTACAGGCAGGCCTCGCTGTCGAGCGGCAGGACGCGGTGGAACATCGCGACCGTGAGCGTCTTGCGGTCGAAAAGCCGGCGGGTCAGGTGAAGCGCGCCGCATCGGTAGAGCATCGCCAGCAGTGCCTGTTTGCAAGCCGCACGAAACCGCCTGGCGAGCGACAGTGATTCGTCGCCCGCGGCAGCGTGGCCGTTTGCGCCCTCGTTGGCTCCGTCCGGTCCGTCGTTGGCCAAGGTGTTGCGCATCATCCGATCCTCCGCGGCACCGGAGCGTGCGCACCGGTCGCCCGCCAGTCTGTGGCGTGCGTCAACGGGGATACAGGAACTCTGTCACGAGCGAGGGCGGCTTCCTGGCGCTGCGGCTGGCCGTGCCCGACGGACGGCGCCTGCAGATAGCCGGCCGGCGCACGGCTAACGGGGCGGTGCGCGCGACCCGCTCAGCGAACGGCTAACGGGCCTGGCGAGAGTGATCCGCTTCGCCATCGAGAAACGGCAGTACGCGTTCGAGCAGCCTCTCCGGCGCTTCTTCGGGGAGGTAGTGACCGCAGGGCAGTGTTTCGCCGCGGACGTCGTCGGCAACCTGTCGCCATTCGTCGAGCGGCCGGAAGCAGCGCTCGACCACCCCATCTGCACCCCACAGCACGAGCAGCGGCATCGGCAGCCGGCGGTCAGCGGCGCGGTCGGCGCGGTCGTGCTCGAGGTCGATCCCGGCCGAGGCGCGGTAGTCCTCGCAGATCCCGTGGGCCGCGCCGGGCAGGGCGGCACAGCGCTGGTACTCGGCCAATGCCCGCGGGTCGAACGGCGCCAGCCCGGCGCTGCGACGGCCCATCACGTCCCTGACATAGCTCGCCGGGTCGGCCTCGATCAGCCGTTCGGGCAAGGGCGCCGGCTGGATCAGGAAGAACCAGTGCCAGTAGGCGCGGGCGAAGGTCTCGTCGGTCTTGGTGTACATCGCCAGCGTTGGCGCGATGTCGAGCAGCACAAGGCGCTCGATCGCCTCGGGGTGGTCGGCCGCGAGCCGATGCGCGACGCGGGCACCGCGGTCGTGGGCCAGCACGGCGAAGCGCCCGAAACCGCAGGCCTTCATCACCGCGACGGCGTCGACAGCCATCGTCCGTCGACTGTAGTTGCCGTGGTCACCCGTGCCCCGCGGCTTGCCCGAATCGCCATAGCCCCGAAGGTCGGCGAGGACGAGCGTCCGACGCTCGGCCAGCACCGGCGCCACGCGGTGCCAGATCGCATGGCTCTGCGGGTGGCCGTGCAAGAGGAGCAGCGGCGGACCATTGCCGCCGATCCGCAAGTTCAGCGCGACGCCATCGGCACTGGTCACGGTCCTGGTTTCGAACCCACCGAACAGCGGCGTCGCTTCCGAAGGCGTCTGCTGAACTGTGCTCATGCCTGTTCTCTCTCCTGCCTGCCACCGGCCTTCAGACGACCATCGGTGTCACGGCACCGTCCATCGAGACGATCGCTCCGGTGATGTAGCTCGCGCGTGGCGAGGCGAGGAACACGACGGCATTGGCGATCTCCTCCGGCGTGGCGATCCGACCGAGCGGCAGCTTCTCGCTCGCGCGACTCCGGGCTTCGTCGACGCTGAACCCGCCGACGCGCGCTTCGGCCGCGAACCCTTCGGCCAGCCGGTCGGTCAAGGTCAGGCCCGGATTCACGCCGTTGACGCGGACGCCGTTTACGGCATAGGCGCGAGCCAGTCCGGCGCTCGCCAGCATCAGCGCGGCGTTGGCCGCGCCGCCCGACAGGTGCGTGGTGGTCGCGACCTTGCCGCCCATGCCGATCACGTTGACGATCGCGCCCTTGCCGCGAGCGGCCATCCGCTTGACCACAGGGTCGATCATGTGGATGTAGGTGAAGTACTTGTTGTCCATCGCTTCGCGCCAGGTCTGCGGCGTGAGCTCGGCCGGACCATAGCGGCGGGCGGCGCCGGCCGAGTTGACCAGCACGTCGACCGGACCCAGGGACGCCTCGGCGGCGTCGAGCGCGGCGACGGCGGCAGCCGGATCCTTGAGGTCGGCTGGCCAGGTCGCGATCCGTTGCCGGTTCGTGCCCGCCGTACCCGAGGCCTCCGCTGCACCCGACGCCTCCGCCGCACCAGACGGACCCGCCGCATTCGCCAGCCTGTCGGCCGCCGCCTTCAGATTGCCGGGGTCGCGCGCCACCAGGCTCACTCGGGCGCCCTCGGCGAGAAATCCGATTGCACAGGCAAGCCCGATCCCCTTGCTGCCACCGGTGATGAGGACGTGGGCACCGGTCAATTGCAGATCCATTTCGCTGTCTCCTCCGATCGCTTCGCAAGCGACAGTACCGCAAACGGAACGGCCCTGTCCGCCCGCTGCAGCGATCACTTGCGGGCGACCGGCGCGCGACCGGACGCCTTGCCGGCGCCGGCCAGGCGCTTGATCGCGGCGGAAAGTGTCTGGCGCGATTTCCAGTAGTCTTTCCATGGGTCCGCGCGCTGAAAGCTGAGATGCTCGCGGGCATCGGCGATGGTCCATGGCGAGGCCGATTTCAGCGCCGCGACGTCGTCCCAGGCGATCGGCATCGAGACACCCAGGCCGGGGCGCGACCGGGCCGAGAAAGCGCTGACCGTTGTCTGGCTGTGGCCGTTGCGCAGGTAGTCGACGAAGATCCGGCCTACCCGATTCGAGCCGCCGCTCTTGGCCACGAATCGCGACGGGACCACCCGTGCCAGGTGCTCGACCACGTCCTTGCTGAACGCCTTGACCTCGTCGGCCGATAGCCGCGGCGCGATCGGGACGACCACGTGCAGGCCCTTGCCGCCGCTGGTCTTGACCCAGGCTTCGAGCCCGAGTTCGGCCAGCAGCCCCTGGACCAGCCGGCTGCCTTCCTTGATCTCCGGCAGTCCGACGCCTTCGCCGGGATCGAGATCGAAGACGATCCGGTCGGGTTGGTCGATCGCCCGGGTCGTCGCGTTCCAGGTGTGGAGTTCGATGCAGTTCATCTGGGCAGCCGACAGCAGCGCTTCGACGGTCTCGATCGCCATCATCGGCTGGTGGTCGGGCCAGAGGTCGGGATCGAGCTGGGTCACGCCCGGCATCCGCGCGAACAGATGCTTCTGGAAGAAGGTCTGGCCGGCGATGCCGTCGGGTGCCCGAACCAGCGCCACCGGGCGCGCGACCAGATGCGGCAGGATGAAGTCGGCCACGCTTTCGTAGTAGCGGTAGAGGTCGCGCTTGGTCAGACCCGTGCTCGGGTCGATCACGCGATCGGGATTCGTCAGCCGCGTCCGGCGCATGGCGCCGTCGCCGTTGCCATCGGCGGTTCCGCTGCCGTCGTCGGTGTCGGTCGCCGGATCGGACCCGTCTGCCTTGCGGTGCCCTGCCGCGCGCCTGCTGGCGCCTGCCCGGACGGGTCTTGCCGGTTGCTGGCCGTCGTTCTTCGCCGCTTTGTTCTTCGCCGCTTTGTTCTTCGCCGCGTCGTCGGTCGCCGCGTCGTCGGTCGCCGCGTCGTCGGTTGCCTCGGAATCGTCGACGACGGTATCGTCGCCACCGTCGCGCGGCCGTTCGCGCACGATCTTGTCGGCCGTGATGTCGACGCGCAACCCCTGGAACACCGCGTGGCGGACGTGTCCGTCCCGCGTCCAGCCAGTGAACGCGATCTCGGCGACCTGCGTCGGCTCGACCCAGCGGGTGAGACTCCTCCGGCCGCGGGTCATCAGCCCCGCCTCGATCGTCTTCGGATCGACGGCCGGGATTTCGCGCTCCAGCGGCTCGAGTGTCTTCAGCAGGTCGCGGGCCATCGCGGCGTCCCAGCCTGTGCCGACGCTGCCGGCCGCGCGCAACTTGCCGTCTTCGTGATAGCCGAGCAGCAACGCGCCTACTTCGCGGGCCGAGCCGGCACGGAGCCGGTAGCCGACGATGACCAGCTCCTGCCGCGACTGGCGCTTGAGCTTCAGCCAGGTATCGGAACGGGCGCTGACATACGGAGCGTCGAAGCGCTTCAGCATCAGCCCTTCGAGTTGCAGTTGATCGGCGGCGGCGAGCATCTGGGCCGGTGGCTGATCGAAGCTCTCGCAGAGTCGCAGGTGATCGGGATCGGGGGCGCGGTCCTCCAGCAGTCTGCTCAGTGCGAGACGGCGCGACCACAACGGCACCGATCGCAGATCGGCGCCCTCGAGGTAGGGCAGGTCGAAAACGAAGTAGACGATCGCGGCGGTCCGGCGACGCGCGAGCGCGTCCTGGAGCCGACCGAAATCGGGCAACTGGCGATCGCCGATGACGACGATCTCGCCGTCGAGCCACGCTGAACCGACGTCGAGCTGTGCCAGGGCTTCGACCAGTTCGGGCATCTTGTCGGTCCAGTCGAGACCCGAGCGGGTGAACAGGCGGACGTCATCGCCGTCGATTCGGGCCAGCAGTCGATAGCCATCGAGTTTCGGCTCGACCAGCCAGCCTTCGGCCGACGGTGGCCGGATCACGAGCGTCGCCAGTTGCGGTCGCAGCTCTTTCGGCAGTGGCGCGCGGCGGGCCGAGGAGAGATCCGGGTCGGTCGACGATGTCGGCCGCTTGGTCGATCTGGAGCCGCCGGCGGCGCGCGGCGTCGCCGGTTCTCGCGGCTCGCGCGACTCGACCGGTCCCAACGGCTTGGCGATGACGCTGTCGGGAAGCGCGGCGATGACGTCGTAGTCGTCGATCGGTCGCGCCCATTCGTCGCGCTTCTTGAACAACAACCACTGTTCCTGGCGCGCGTCCTGCTTGCCGGTGCGGATCAGTTCCCAGTCGCCGGCGAGCTTCTCGCCGTGCAGTCGGAAGACCAGCTTGCCTTCCTTCATCCCGGCGCGCGGGTCGTTCACCGGTTCCCAGGTACCGCGGTCCCAGATCACGACGCGGCCGGCGCCGTACTGCTTCTCGGGAATCGTTCCTTCGAAGCCACCATAGTCGAGCGGATGATCCTCGGTGTGGACCGCGAGTCGCTTGACCTTGGGATCGAAGCACGGTCCCTTCGGCACCGCCCAACTCAGCAGGACGCCGTCCAGTTCGAGCCGGAAGTCGTAGTGC
>JBEVJQ010000444.1:0-2541 GCA_040510055.1 Burkholderiaceae bacterium
ACACTGGTCATTCCCTCGGGCACCTTCCATTCGGCAACGGCTTCGCGGTCGATCAGCAGACGATAGACGCGGTCCGGGGAAGCGTTGATATGGCGCCTCGAGCGCGTCGTTCCGGGGAGGTCGCGGAGGGTCATCGCGCCCTGCCGAACACGGCTACGCGCATCGCATCCACCGTGGCCAGCCGTTCGACCACGGCCAGGCGCGTCTGCTCGAGATCGAGCGGCGCAGTTTCGAGAGCTGCCTCCCGGAAATGCCCGACCACTTCGGGCCGGGTCACGGCGTCGCGCCACCAGCGGTTGATCGAGGGCGCCAGCGGCCGTAGTGCGGCGGGCGCGAACAGGAACAGCCCGCCGGCGAATGTCTGATCGGGCCAGCCGAGTTCGCCGATTGCAGGCAGTTCGCCGAACTGCGGCAGCCGGGCAGCCGACAACGAGGCGAGAGCGCGCAGCCTTCCGCCACGGACGGGCGCGACGACTGCCGGCGTGGGCGTGACGACGAAGTCGATGCGCCCGGCGATCAGGTCGGGCATGAAGCTGTCCTTGTATGGAACGTGAGTGGCCTCGATCTTCAGCCCCGCCGCTAGCCCCCGGCGTACCCCATCACCCGCGGCAACCACAGTACCGTCTGCGGAAGGAACGTCATCACTGTCAGCGCCGCCACCAGCACCGCAATGAACACCCACGCCTCGCGGATCATCGCCTTCAGCGGCACGCCGGCCAGCGCGTTGATCACGAACAGCAGCATTCCGAACGGCGGCGTCACCAGCCCGATCATCATGTTGACGGCCAGCACCACACCCAGGTGGACCAGGTCGATCCCAAGCAGCCGGGCCGTCGGCAGCAGCACCGGGACGACGACCAGCAGCAGGATCGTCGTGTCCAGGAAGCAACCGAGGATCAGGAACACGATGTTGACCAGCACCAGGAAGCCGACCGGGCTCAGGTCCAGTCCGGTCAGTGAAGCGGCGACCAGTGCCGGCACGTTCTCGGCCGCGAACGCATAGTTGATGACGAAGGCGGCCGCGATGATCAGCGTGACCGACGCGCTGGCCTTCGCCGATTCGACGAGGATCTCGTAGAGCCGGCTCCAGGAGAGCGCCCGGTAGGCGAGCCCGGCCAGCACCAGCGCGTACAACGCCGCGACCGACGCGGCCTCGGTCGGCGTGAACACGCCACTGTAGATGCCGCCCAGCAGGACCGCGGGGAGGGTCAGCGGCAGCAGGCCGCGGGCGAGGATCCGTGGAACGGCCGAGCGCGCCATCGGCTCGCCCCGGGGCAGGTTGCGCCGTCGGGCGATGAAGTGGACGGCCAGCATCAAAGCAGCGGCCATCATCAGCCCGGGGATGACGCCGGCGAGGAACAGGGCACCGACCGAGGCGCCCGAGAGCATCGCGTAGATCACCAGCGGAATCGACGGCGGGATGATCGGTCCGATGGTCGACGACGCTGCCGTCAGCGCTCCGGAGAACGCCGGGCTGTAGCCGTTCTTCTCCATCATCCGGATGCTGACGATCCCGGGACCAGCGGCATCGGCAATCGCGCTGCCGCTCATCCCGGAGAAAATCACGCTGACGACGATGTTGACGTGGGCGAGGCCGCCACGGACGCGGCCGACGATCAGTTGCGCGAAGTCGAACAGCCGTTCGCTGATCGTCCCCGAATTCATCACCGCGGCAGCGAAGATGAACAGCGGCACCGCCAGCAGGATGTAGCCGTTGTAGAGCCCGTTGAGGACCTGCTCGGCGGCCAGGCCGAGGTCCTGGCGCTGGTAGCCGAGATAGGCCACGCCGCTGACCAGCATCCCGAATCCGACGGGAAGCCGCAGGATCAACGTCACCATCAGCATCGCGAGCAGGACGGCGAGGGCGGGGCTCACAGGTAGCGGCGCCAGTCGCGGCCCAGCAGCCGGATGAATTTCACGAGGTAGCGCAACCCGACCGACGCGACGAACAGCACGAACGGGGCGAACACCCACGAGAACGGAATGTCGAGCACCGCGGTCCGCTCGCGCTGCATGAACCGGACATAGTCGAACGCCTGCGGGAGGAGCCAGAGCAGGAGCCCTGCCACCAGTGCGGCCCCGACCAGGGCGAACAGCCGCTGGCCGCCGGGCGGCAGCGCCACGTAGACCAGGTCGAGCATCACGTGCTCCTTCTCCTCGAGCAGAGTCGCTGCGCTCCAGAAGACGATGAAGATGTAGAGCACGACGATCAGCTCGTCCGACCAGGCGAGCGGCCGGTCGAACAGGAACCGCATGGCGACCTGGAACACGAAGACGAGGAACATCAGCGTGAAGGCCGCCGCTGCGACGGCGGCGCAAGCGCGCCGCAGGCGGGTCATCAGGTGCCTTGGGGCGAATGCGGTCCGCTCACCCCGTTCACCGTGTCGCTTCGATACGTTCGAGCAGCCCCGCAGGCCAGGCCTTGGCGTAGGGCGAGTTCCGGTAGGCGGCGTTCACCGCCGTGCGAAATGCGGCGACGTCGGGCGTGGTGACCTGCAGCCCCTGGCGCCGGAAGAAGTCGACCAACTCGATTTCTTCCTT
>JBEVJQ010000445.1:0-2687 GCA_040510055.1 Burkholderiaceae bacterium
CCGCGGTCCTCGACATCACGCCGACCGAGATCTGCGACGAGATCGTCGGCGGCGTGCTGTCGGCCGGTCCCGACCGGCTGGGCGCGTTCACGCGCCGCGCCGTGCCCTGGGTCGGTTCGTGCGGTGCACTCGACATGGTCAACTTCTGGGCGATGGACACGGTTCCGGCGCAGTTCCGCTCGCGCAAGCTCTACCGCCACAACCCGAACGTCACGCTGATGCGGACCACGGCCGACGAGTGCCGTCGGATCGGCGCATTCATCGTCGAGCGGATCAACCGGATGCCCGGTCCGGTGCGGTTCCTGATCCCTGAGGGTGGCGTCTCGGCGCTCGATGCGCCGGGCCAGCCGTTTCACGACCCCGACGCCGACCGGGCGCTGTTCGAAGCCATCGCCGGCGGCTTCCGATCGACGCCGGAGCACCGGCTGCAGCGCCTGCCGCTTCACCTCAACGATCCTGCCTTCGCCGAGGCCGTCGTCGCCGCCCTCGACGAGGTACTGAACGCCGCCGCGTCGACAGTTGCCACGATCGGCCCCCGCGCGGCCGAACGGCCGCCATCGGCGCTCGTGCGCTGACGACGGACGGCCGATCGGACGACAGCGCGAAACCCCCGACTCCGAGACGCGAGACCGCCATGCCCCGAATTGCCCGACAACAACTGCTCGACCGCTTCCGCAAGATGGTCGCCGAGGGACGGCCGATCATCGGCGGCGGTGCCGGTACGGGGCTGTCGGCCAAATGCGAGGAAGCCGGCGGCATCGACCTGATCGTGATCTACAACTCGGGCCGCTATCGGATGGCCGGGCGCGGCTCGCTGGCCGGCGTGCTGGCCTACGGCAACGCCAACGAGATCGTGGTCGAGATGGCCCACGAGGTGCTGCCCGTGGTCCGGCACACGCCGGTCCTGGCCGGCGTCAACGGCACCGACCCGTTCCTGATCGTCGACGAGTTCCTCGGGCGACTGACCGCGCTGGGCTTCTCGGGCATCCAGAACTTCCCGACGGTCGGCCTGATCGACGGCGTGTTCCGGGCCAACCTCGAGGAGACCGGGATGAGCTACGGGCTCGAGGTCGATCTGATCGGCCGGGCGCGCGAACTCGACCTGCTGACCACGCCGTACGTCTTCAGCGAGGACGACGCCGTGGCGATGACGCGTGCCGGCGCGGACATCATCGTCTGCCACATGGGGTTGACGACAGGCGGGGCGATCGGCGCCGAGACCGCGACCCGGCTCGAGGACTGCGTGCCGTTGATCGACGCCTGGTCGAAGGCGGCGCAGCGCGTGCGCGAGGACGTCATCGTGCTCTGCCACGGCGGGCCGATCGCGACGCCCGACGACGCCGCCTGGATCCTGTCGCACTGCGAGCGGCTGCACGGCTTCTACGGCGCTTCGAGCATGGAGAGGCTGCCGACCGAGGAGGCCCTGACCGAGACCACGCGGCGCTTCAAGGCGCTGGGAACACCAGCGAGCAACGGATGACTAGGAGATCGACATGACCGGCGCCGAATTCGGAACGTTCATCCTGTGGCTGGTCGTGGCCGCGATCGTGGTGGCGATCGGGGTCTGGTTGCTGAACTGGCTGTACCTGCGATCGTCCAAGGAGCGGGCGTTCGTCCGTACCGGCCTCGGTGGCCAGAAGGTGGTGATGAACGGCGGCGCCTTCGTGCTGCCGATCGTTCACGAGGTGATCCCGGTCAACATGAACACGCTGCGGCTCGAGGTCGCGCGCGGCCGCGACAAGGCGCTGATCACCAGGGACCGGATGCGAGTGGACGTCGTCGCCGAGTTCTACGTCCGGGTCCAGGCCGTGGAGGAGGCGATCGCCGCGGCCGCGCGAACGCTCGGCACGCGGACGATGCAGCCGGATCAGCTGAAGGAGCTGGTCGAAGGCAAGTTCGTCGATTCGCTGCGCAGCGTCGCCGCCGAGATGACGATGGAGGACCTGCACGAGAAGCGCGGCACCTACGTCCGGCAGGTCCGCCAGGCCGTAGCCGACGACCTGCTGCAGAACGGACTGGAACTCGAGACGGTGTCGCTGACCCAGCTCGACCAGACCTCGATGGAGTTCTTCAATCCGTCCAACGCTTTCGATGCCGAGGGCCTGACGCGGCTGACCGAGCAGATCGAGCGGCGCAAGAAGATCCGCAACGACATCGAGCAGGACACGATGATCCAGATCCGCAACAAGAACCTCGAGACCGAGAAGCAGGCGCTCGATCTGGATCGGGAACTGGAATACGCGCGCCTCAACCAGGAACGCGACCTCGAGACCCAGCGCGCAGCGCAGCGCGCCGAAGTCGCGCGCGAGCGCGCCGATCGCGAGCAGGAAGCCGAACGGGCGCAGATCGCCTCGCGCGAATCGATCGAGCGGGCACGGATCGTCTCGGAACGGTCGCTCGAGGAGGAACGGATCGCCAAGGAGCGCGAGGTCCAGCACCTGGAGATCGAGCGGCGCAAGGCGCTGGAAATGGCCGAGCAGCTGCGCGCAATCGCCGTCGCCGGCCAGTCGAAGGCCCAGTCCGAGGCGCAGGCCGCCGCCGACCGCGCCCGGGCCGAAGCCGTGGTCGAGGAGGAGCGCGTCTTTACCGCGCGCGAGACCGAGATGGCCGAGCGGCGCAAGAAGATCGAAATGATCACGGCCACGCAGGAGGCCGAGCGCGACGGGATACGGCTCAAGCTCGCGGCC
>JBEVJQ010000446.1:0-3118 GCA_040510055.1 Burkholderiaceae bacterium
TTCCGTATCAGCCTGCGCACGATCGGGCTGATCATGGCCTTCGGCGGAGGCGTCCTGATCAGCGCCGTCTCCTTCGACCTGGTTGAGGAGGCAAGCGAGAAATCCTCGGGCCACGGATGGGTGATCGCGGGCATCTTCGCCGGCTGTCTGGTCTGCTTCGGGGGCGACTGGCTGATCGACCATGCCGGGGGCAGCAAGCGCAAGGATGCGCATGGCGGCCAGGCAGACGGCTCCGCTCTTGCGATCGTGCTGGGCAGCGTGCTCGACGGCATCCCCGAGTCGATGGTGATCGGCTTGACGATCTACGAAGGGGGAGCGGTCGGTGCGGCCTACCTGGCCGCCGTCTTCATCTCCAACCTTCCCGAGTCGATCTCCTCGACATCCGGCCTCGCGACCAGCGGATGGGCGAAGTCGCGGATCCTGTGCATGTGGATAGCGATCGCCGTGGTGTCGGGCCTCGCCTCGCTCGCCGGTTACGCACTGTTCCAAAACTCGTCACCGGACACCGTCGCCTTCGTGCTCGCCTTCGCAGCCGGCGCGATCCTCACAATGCTCGCCGACACGATGATGCCGGAGGCGTTCCAGCACGGCGGCAAGCTGGTCGGGATCATGACGACGCTCGGATTCGCGGTCGCTTTCACGATCCACACCCTCGACTGAGCCGAGCCGCTTACGCGGAACCGCTGAGTGCGGCTTCGATCCGCGCCAGCCGGGCGTCGATCTCACGGAGCTGCTGCGCCGTGGCGCCGTCAACGTCCGACGGGGTTTGCTCGCCTTCCGTACGCGAGACGAACGTGCTGGTGATCGCCGCGGTGATCACGGTGAGGAACCCGATCCCGACCAGCATGACGAGCGCCGCGACCAGGCGCCCTGAGACTGTCACAGGAGTGTGGTCGCCATAGCCCACAGTCGTCACCGTCTGGACGGCCCACCAAAGCCCCGATCCGATGGATGGATAGTTCTTGTGATCGGCGATCGTCATCAGGATCGCCGAGCCGAAGGTGATCGCGATCGACGCGCAGGCGATCACGATGGCGGCGCCGCGCGGTGTGGTTGCCCGTGCCACCCAACGATCGAGCCGCCGTTCCAGCCGTGACTCGCTCTCCATCCCTCCATGTTCCCGGCGCTCGGCGGCAACCCTGCCGCATGTTCATGCGATTGGTATGAGGAACGGGCGTGCCGCTCAATTCAGACTCCCAGCAGGGGCGGAACGGCGCCCGCGTTACCTGGGACAATGCGCCACACGCTAGATCCGGCGGTGAGGACGAACGGCCTGTGAGTCGAACCGACTGGTCAGGCGGGATCGCTCGAAACGGAAGGTTCGTCGTCGAACACGACAATGGTGCTGGCCATCACTCATCGGGCATCATGTGCCCATACGATCCCGAATACCAGCCGAAAGGCCTCGCACCCGGGACACCCGGGGCGACCCCGCTATCGACGCGCGAGTTACGGATCACTGGTGAGGCCAGGCCGCCCGGTCGGTGCTGGTGCTGACGGCGGCTCGACGCGGAAGTCGGGCAGCCAGTCGAGGAACTTCGGCATGTACCAGTTGCGGTCGCCGAGCAGTTCCATCCAGGCGGGCATCAGCACGGTGCGCACGAGTGTGGCGTCGATCAGGATGGCGACGCCGAGGCCGAACCCCATCTGCTGGAACATCACGAGCTGGCCGGCGGCGAAGCCGGCGAACACGGCGACCATGATCAAGGCGGCGCCGGTGATCAATCGGGCGGTCGAGGTGATGCCATAGGCGACCGCTTCGCGCGAATCGCCGCGCTGGTCGTAGCGCTCGCGGATGCGGGAGAGCAGGAACACCTGGTAGTCCATGGACAGTCCGAACAACACCGAGAACAGGAACAGCGGAATCCATGCCTCGACGGTGGGCACCACCTGGAAGCCGAACAGTCCGGCGCCGTGGCCTTCCTGGGTCACCAGGACGAGCAGACCGTAGGCGGCGCCGACGGAGAGCAGGTTCATGACGATGCTCGACGCCGGCACAACGATCGAGCGGAAGGCGAGCGTGAGCAGGATGAAACTGAGGCCGAGCACCAGCCCGAACACGATCGGCAGGTAGGTGTCGGTGATGTCGAAGTAGTCCAGGTTCTGCGCGCTGGCCCCGGTCACGTAGGCCTGCAACTCGGTGTTCGCGAGGGCGTTTGGCAGGTAGCGGGCGCGCAGGTCGCGAACGGCGTTCAGCGCCGCGTCCGAGTTGGGATCGCCGGCCACCGGGACAGTGATCACGGCCAGGTTTTTGGGTGGTGCGACCGTGGGCGCGACGGGTCCGAAACGGTCGTCCTGGGCGAGTTCGGTGCGGAGCTCGCGGAAGGCCTGGGCGGCGGCCGGACTCGCCACGTCGCCGTCGACGACGATGGTGGCGGGGGTGACCTCGCCAACGGTAAAGTCGCGGTTGAGCACGACGAAGCCCTGCTTGGCGAGCGTGCTGTCCGGCAGCGTGGAGGTCCCGGCCGCGCCCGTGTTGATGTTGAGGTAGGGAATCGCAGCGATCAGCAACAGCGCGACCGAGGCCACCACGGCGATGACGGGGTGGCGCATGACCAGATCGACGGTCCGGCCCCAGAATCCCTCGTGCGGCGCGGTCGTCTGCTGGGCGCGGCGGCCGAAGAACGGCACCCGTAGCGACTCGACACGATCGCCGAGCAGGCCCAGGAGAGCCGGAAGCAGCGTCATTGCTGAGATGACGGCGACCAAGACGACCAGGATGGCGCCCGCCCCGAGGCTGACGAAGATCTTGGTCGGCACGATCAGCATGCCGACCAGCGCCAGCACCACCGTCATGCCGCTGAACAGCACGGCCCGGTTGGCGGTCGAGCCGGCGACCTCGATCGCTCCCAGCTTGTCATAGCCACCGCGACGTTCCTCGCGATAGCGGGACACGATGAACAGCGAGTAGTCGATGCCGACCGCCAGCCCCATGAAGGTGATCATGTTGACGACGAAGAAGCTGAGCGGCGAGACTTGGCCGATCAGCGCGGCCAGCGCGATGGCGACCACGATCGCGAAGATCGCGAGCGCGAGCGGGATCAGTGCGGCCACGACCGTGCCGAAAACGGCGAGCAGGATCAGCAGCGCGATCGGGATGCCAATCGCCTCGCCCGTC
>JBEVJQ010000447.1:0-4770 GCA_040510055.1 Burkholderiaceae bacterium
TGTGGCTGGTCAAGTCGCCGAGCGGCACCGGTGCGCTCGAGACGAGCGAATCGTTGGCGGCGACCGGGCGTTTCGACTCGGTCGAGCCGAACTGGTGGCGACCTCCGACGCTGAAATAGCGCCGGCCGCCGGACCCGCGCGGCGACGAGTGTCGACCCGGACCTTGGGCTCGGAGCCTCGCTCGTGCGAGGCACACGAAAAGCGAAAAGACAAAGGCTCGGCCGGTACCGTTTCATGCACGTGGTCCGTTGAAGACGCCCGCCACGCTCATGCAGGAGGATCACGGACCGGCCGAAGAGGGGTCAGGAGTTACCGGAAAGGCAGCTTGTTTTCTCCTCTAATATCATGCGTTTATAGAATTTTTCTAGAAAGTCTCTCACATGAGATCCGGCCCGGCAAGCGTGTTGGCCGTGATTCGAGGCGCGAAAGCCACGCCAGATCAGGATTGACGCCGATCGCGTCGGCGCGGATCTTTCGGCCGCGTATCGCGCGCGTTCTCTCGCGCGAACACGCCCTCGTGATCGGCTCGGCGGCGCGGCTGGCGCGAGCACCAGGCATGATCGCGGCGACGATCGCATCGCCGCTTCGCCGCTGGCGGAGTTCGAACCATCGAACCGTGACCAGGGTTCGAGCGCCAGTCGAGACGGATCGGGGCACTAGAATACGGCGAGCGCAGCGCAGATGATGAGTGCAGCAATTCCTTTGAACGGTTCTCCGGTCCTCGTCAGGCGCGCCGACTATCGCCGGCCCGACTATCTCGTTCCCGCGGTCTTCCTGCGCTTCGACCTCGACCCTGACTGCACCACGGTGCGTAGTCGAGCCCGTTATCAGCGCGACCACGACAGCACGATGCTCGCCGGGCGCGACCACGATGGCGAGAACGCGCCCGCGCTGGTGCTCGACGGTGAGGATCTCGAACTGCGCGCCATCCGCCTCGACGGCGAGACGCTGGCTCCCGATCGCTATCGGCTGGAGACCGATCGACTGGTCGTGCTCGCCCCGCCCGAACACTTCGAACTCGAGATCGAGGTGGCGATCTCCCCGGAGGCCAACAAGCAGCTATCCGGCCTCTACGCGTCCGGAACGATGCTGCTCACGCAGTGCGAGGCCGAGGGCTTCCGGCGGATCACCTATTGGCAGGACCGGCCCGACGTGATGAGCCAGTTCCGCGTCGAACTGGCCGCCGATCCGGAGCGCTATCCGGTGCTGCTGTCCAACGGCAACCTCGTGACGACGATCGACGGCCCGGAGCGGCGCGTGGCGACCTGGAACGATCCGTTTCCGAAACCGAGCTACCTGTTCGCGCTAGTGGCCGGGCGGCTCGAAGTCCGCGAAGAGCGCTGCCGGACCCGGTCGGGCGCCGAGCGATTGCTGCAGATCTGGGTCGAACCGGGCAACCTCGACAAGACCGCCCATGCGATGCAGAGCCTGAGGCACGCGATCGCCTGGGACGAAGAACGCTACGGACTCGAACTGGACCTCGACCGCTTCATGATCGTCGCCGTCGGCGACTTCAACATGGGTGCGATGGAGAACAAGGGGTTGAACATCTTCAACGCCAAGTACCTGTTCGCCAATCCGCGGATCGCCACCGACGACGACTTCGCCCGGATCGAATCGATCGTCGCGCACGAGTACTTTCACAACTGGACCGGCAATCGCGTGACCTGCCGCGACTGGTTCCAGCTGACCCTGAAGGAGGGCCTGACGGTCTTTCGCGACCAGGAGTTCTCGGCCGATCGGCTGGCGGCCGAACTGGCGCCGGCCGGTAGCGGTGACGGGGGATCGGCCGCGGCCGCCAGCGCCCGTGCCGTTCACCGAATCGAGACGGTCCGGGCGTTGCGGGCCACGCAGTTCGCCGAGGATGCCGGGCCGATGGCCCACCCGATTCGTCCCGACAGCTACCAGGCGATCGACAACTTCTACACCGCCACTGTCTACGAGAAGGGAGCCGAGGTCATCCGGATGCTGCAGACGCTGGTGGGCCGAGACGGCTTCCGACGCGGGATGGACTGCTACTTCGAACGGCACGATGGCCAGGCCGTCACCTGCGACGATTTCGTGGCCGCGATCGCCGCGGTCAATGATTTCGATTCGGACCGCTTCATGCGCTGGTACCGGACCGCGGGTACGCCGATCGTCCGGGCGACCGGCCATCACGATCGGGCCGCCCGCCGCTACACCCTGACATTGCGCCAGCTGAACCCGCGCGCGGCAGTGCCGACCGATCCGGCCGGCGCCGATGACGCAGCGCGTCGGGGCAACGCTACCAATTCGGGCGATGCGACCAGTCCGGGCAAGGCGACCGGGTCGGGCAACGCGGCCGGCCCGGGCATCGACTCCGGTTCGGCCACCCGCCATGTTCCGCCGCTGACGATCCCGATCGATACGGCCCTGTTCGCCCCCGATGGCCGGCGGCTGGTCGGACGGCTGCTGGTACTCGACGACGACGAGCAACAGTTCGCTTTCGATGACATCGACGTCGCGCCGATCCCGTCGTTGCTGCGCGCGTTCTCGGCGCCGGTACTGCTGCAGTTCGACTACTCCCGTGCCGACCTCGCCTTCCTGCTCGCCCATGACGACGATCCGTTCAATCGCTGGGAAGCGGGCCAGCGACTGATGCTGGCCGCGATCCAGGCGCGACTCGCCGATTCGGCCGATGTCGGACGTGCCGCCGCCGATCGTGCCGCCTCCGATCGTGCCGCCTTCGATCGTCACAGCCGCGATCCTGACGCCGATCGCCGCGCAACCGAGCGCGACGCTGCCGACATCGACGGCGCCGATCCCCACGGAGCCGACGACGAAGCCGTGGTCGTCGCGCTGGCGCGGGCGTTCGACGACTCCGCGCTCGACGACGGCTTGCGCAACCAATTGCTGCTGTTGCCTTCCGAAGGCGCGATCAGCGAGACGCTGACCGTGGTCGATCCCGAGCGGCTGCGCCGCGTGCGCAGCGCCCTGCGGGCGCGAATCGGACGCGGGCTCGAGGCGCGGCTCGCGCCGCTGGTGGCGCACGCCCACTGGCGCCGGCCGTATGACCAGTCGATCCCGGCGATGGCCACGCGGGCGCTGGCCAACACGGCGCTGCTGCTGTCCTGCGCCGCCAACGTCGACGGCGCCGCGGCGGCGGCCGAGGCGCAGTTCGACGGCGCCGATAACATGACCGACCGGGCGGCGGCCCTCTCGGCCCTGATGCTGGCCGACCCGGAGCGGCGCGAGCGCGCACTGGGTCGCTTCGCCGCCGATCATCGCGACGACCCTTCGGTGCTGGACAAGTGGTTCCTGCTGCAGGCGACGATGCATCGGCTGCCCGGCGACGAGCCGGTGCTCGACCGCGTCCGCCGACTCGAGTCGCATCCGTCGTTCGCCATGACCAACCCGAACAAGGTGCGGTCGCTGATCCACGCCTTCTGCAACGGCAACCTGGCCGAGTTCCATCGGACCGACGGTGCCGGCTATGACTACTGGCGCGGCCACGTGGTGACGCTCGATCGCGCCAATCCGCAACTTGCCGCTCGGCTCGCCCGGTCGCTCGATCGGCTGACCAAGTTTGCCGAGCCGCGCCGCACGCTGATGCGCGAGGCGCTGGCCGCCGCCCGCCGCGAAGCGCGTTCCACCGACGTGATCGAAGTCCTCGACCGCGCCCTGGCCGCCGGTTGATCGTGGCCGCTCGCACGCGCCGATCGGGGCCACCGGTCTCGACCGCGACACGCACCCCGGGCCAGGGACCGCCACCTGGGCTGCAGTGACCGCCGCCGGGAACGCCGTGTCGGCCGACGTGCCGAGCACCCGCTCCGGGCGCACGTCGCCCGACCGGCCTGATCCCCGCCTTGCATGGAGTCCTCGATGAAGGAAATCAGCCTCACCCAGTACCTGATCGAGAAGCAGCGTTCGCGTAGCGGACTCGAGCCGGAATTGCGCCTGCTGCTCGAGGTCGTGGCCCGGGCGTGCAAGCGGATCAGCATCGCCGTGTCAAAGGGCGCGCTGGCCGGGATCCTCGGCGAGGCGGGCCAGCAGAACGTCCAGGGCGAGACGCAGAAGAAGCTCGACGTCATCGCCAACGACGTGCTGCTGCAGGCCAACGAATGGGGCGGCCACCTGGCGGCGATGGCTTCCGAGGAGATGGACCATCCCTACGTCATCCCGAACCGCTATCCCCAGGGTGAGCACCTGTTGCTCTTCGACCCGCTGGACGGTTCGTCGAACATCGACGTCAACGTCTCGATCGGGACGATCTTCTCGGTGCTGCGCCTGCCCGACCAGGTCGGATCGCCGCGGACCGAGCATTTCCTGCAACCGGGCTCGCGCCAGGTGGCTGCAGGCTATGCGGTCTACGGGCCGTCGTCGATCCTGGTGCTCACCATCGGCGACGGCGTCGCGGCGTTCGCGCTCGATCGCGAGACCGCTTCGTGGACGCTGATCAAGGATGGACTGCAGGTGCCGCAGGCCACCCGCGAATACGCGATCAACGCGTCGAACGCGCGCCACTGGTACCCTCCGGTCAAGCGCTACGTCGACGAACTCGAGGCGGGCAAGGCCGGACCCCTCGGCAAGGACTACAACATGCGTTGGGTCGCCTCGATGGTGTCCGACGTCCACCGGATCATGACGCGAGGCGGCATCTTCATGTACCCGGCCGACCAGCGCGATCCGGACAAGCCCGGGAAGCTGAGACTGATGTACGAGGCCAATCCGATGGCGATGCTCGTGGAGCAGGCGGGCGGCAAGGCGCTCGCGGGGCCGGATCAACGAATTCTCGAAGTTCAGCCGACC
>JBEVJQ010000448.1:0-2809 GCA_040510055.1 Burkholderiaceae bacterium
GCGTGTTCACCTGCAGGTGCCACAGGCCGGGCGCCGGCTCCTCGATCCGGAACACGGCGAACGTGTCGGCGAGATGCCGCCGCACGAACGACGCGTGCGCCGGCACCGCCTGGCCCCTGGGGTCGTAGAGGCGGATCCCCACTTCGTTCGGCTTGCGGGGGTCGCCAAGGACTGCGCGGAGCGATGCATCGCCCCAGGCGATGGTGAAGGTGGCGCTGCGGGCCGCGGCGTCGATGAACGCCGGCACCGAGCTGGAGGATGCCTGGCCCTGCTGGTTCGCGACGATCGAGGTGCCGCTCACCTGCCCCCGGATGTAGTTGTAGACCTCGAACAGCTCGTCGATGGCCGGCATGAAGTAGTAGCGACCGCCGGCAGCCGTGGCGAGCGACTCGAGCAGGGCCTGATCCGACGACGGCCCCATGGCGCAGGAAAACAGCCGCACGCCCGCGGGCAGCCCCTGCGCCGCCTGCAGCGCGGTGGGACGTGTCGATCCGGGGGGCGCGCAGCCGCGGTTGTCGTAGCCATCCGAGAACAACACGACCGCGCGCGGCGCCGTCGCGGTGCCCAGCAGCGTTCCCGCCGCGGCGATGCCGTCACCCATCGCGGTGCAGCCGCTGAAGCCGACGTTGGTGACGGCCTGCATCGCCGTGTTCTTGACCGGCTGGCCGGTGATCTCCGCCAGCGCCGTCCCGTTCGCCGGGAACTCGACCCGCGCGTCGTCGCCGAAGCTGACCAGGCCGACGTGGTCGGACACCCCCATGAGGTCGATGAACTGCCGCGTGCAGATGCGCGTGATGTCGACGTAGTCGTAGAAGACCATGCTGCTGGAACGGTCCAGCACCGTCGCGACGCTCACCGGGGCCGCGTTCGGCACGTCCGCGTTGTCGATGACCAGCGCGAAGTCCTGCCACCGGGTGGTGATGGTCGGGGTGGCACTGGCGTTGAGGGAGTCGGCGATGATGCGGACGTCGTAGATGCCGGACGGCTGCTGGATATACACGCACTCGACGTTGTTGCGGATGTCGGAGAACCCGCCGGTCACCGAGAACCCGGACTGGAACATGTTGCCGACGAAGACGCGGCCGGTCGCCACTTCGGTCACTTCCAGGTCGAGGTCGTTGACCCGCGCGAAGTTGGCGCCGGCGGCGGCCGGGGCGTCCGTCCATGCCAGCGTGATGCGCAGCGGCCGCGTCGTATCGACGGGCGACACCTTGATGAGCAGCTGCTGGCCGTCGGCGGTGAAGGCATGCCGCTGGTCGGAGTAGACGGCCGGGCCCCTGCCGGTGGCCGGGCTCTGCAGCAACAGGTTGCCGAGGCTGACCCGTCCCCAGCCCTGGTCGCTGTTGGGGATGTGGGCGAGCGCCTGGCTGTCGCGGGCCTCGAGCACGGGCGATCCGAAGACGTCGCCCGGGTTATTGCCGTTGAGCATGCGCACGAAGATCCGGTTCGTCGCCGCCTCGAACGCCCACTGCCCGGCAGCGGTGATCGCCGCGGCGTTGGCCACCTGGGTCAGCAGCGTGTTCACTTCGACGAGCGCGTTCGGCACGAAGGGCAGGTCACGACGGAAGACGCTGCCCGCGTGGAGCGCCCACAACTCGCGGTCGACCCGCGCGGCGTTCAGCGCCTTCCAGTTCTCGCCACCGGCGAGGTTCTCGGCCGAGTTGACCAGCAGGGCCTTGAGCATCGCCGGGCTGGGCGTCTTGCCGCCGGTGCGATTGCGCCACCACTCGGTCAGCACGGCGCACGCGCCGGCGACCTGGGGCGCGGCCATCGACGTGCCGCTCAGCGAGGTGTAGCGGTCGATCGTCGCTGCCGGATTCCCGGGGTCGGGTGTGCCCGTGCCTGGAATCGGCGTGAAGGCTGCCGTTCGGGACAGCGCCGACGGGACGTCCGTGCCGGGCGCCACGACCGTCGGCAGCAGGCGGCCATCCATGGCCGGACCGCGGCCGGACGTGCCGGCGATGCCGCGGATGTCGTCGAACGGGAATCCCTGACCCGGCCGCGAGCTCAGTGAGCATCCGACGATGATGCCGTTCTTGCATTCGTGAGGCTGGGTCAGGCTGCGCGGCCGGCCGCCGGCGTTGCCGGCGCTGAACACCACGGCCAGCGGCTCGAGGGCGGGAGTGCTCGCGTCGGCGTCGCGAACGGCGAGGTCGACGGCGCGGCATTCGGCAACGTAGCCATCGCCGCCACTGCTGCCGTCACCCCAGCTGTTGTTCATGATCCCGGCGCCGTTGCGGACCGAGTCCCTCGCCAGGGTGGCAAACGGCGGGCGCGGATAGATGCCGCTGTGCAGCGCGTTCTGCGCCACGTAGCGCGCTCCCGGCGCCACGCCCTGTCCCCACAGGAACTGGTTCGGCGCGGCCGCCTCGGTCTGCCCGCTGGCCGCGTTCCCGACCGCGATGCCGGCCACGTGGGTGCCGTGCCCGTCGACGTCGGTGCCGATGGCGCCGGCCGAGTAGTCCACGAACGCGGCCTGACGCCCCCGCAGGTCGACGTGGGTGGCCGCCGTCGCGCTGCCGGAGTTTGCGTCGACGCCGGTGTCGACGATGGCCACCGTGACGCCTGTGCCGTCGACGCCGACTTGCGACAGCCACGTCTGATAGCCCGGCACGGGCCCGGTGGCCGGAGCGGCGACGCCGTCGAGGTTCTCGGACACGATCTGCGACTCGCGTTCGCCGTCGGGCTGCATCCGCGGCACCGCCTCGACCCACCGCACGTGCGGGATGCGCGCGAGCGCTTCGAGCGTCGCGCCCTGCACCCTGAAGATCGCATACTCGCCGCCGTAGGCCGCAGGCTGCAGCGACTC
>JBEVJQ010000449.1:0-7733 GCA_040510055.1 Burkholderiaceae bacterium
AGATCGCCGCGGCGATGATGTCGATCAACGCGGTCAAGGGCGTGGAGATCGGCGCCGGCTTCGGCGCGGTCGGCCAGCGCGGCAGCGAGCACGGCGACGAGATCACACCGACGGGCTTTCTCTCGAACCATGCCGGCGGTGTCCTCGGCGGCATCTCCACCGGGCAGGATCTTCGGGTCTCGATCGCGATCAAGCCGACCTCGAGCATCCGGATCCCCCGCCGGACCATCGATCAGGCCGGTCAGCCGACCGAGGTCCAGACGTTCGGTCGCCACGACCCCTGTGTCGGCATCCGAGCGACGCCGATTGCCGAGGCGATGCTGTTGTTGGTCCTGATGGACCAGTGGCTGCGCCATCGGGCCCAGTGCGGCGACGTCGATTCGGGCCTCGCTCCCGTTCCGGCCAGTGCCGACGTCGGTTCGGACCTTGCCGCGGTGGGCCCGGCCCCTGCCTCCGGCCCGGACTGACTCTCGCCATGGATTCGAGGAGACTCAAGTGATCCGTTTTCCCGTCGCCGGCCGCCGACACCGAGCGGCCGCAGGCGTCCAGCACCGACCGGCCACCGATATCCAGCACCGACCGGCCACCGGTATCCAGCACCAACCCGCCGCAGGCGTCCAGCTCCGGCCGGCCGCCGATCGTCCGCGACGCAGCCACCTGCTGGCCGCCGGCCACGCGCGCCGAATCGCCGCGTGCCTGTCGATCGCTGTTTCCGCCAGCGTACCGACCGGCTGTTCCACGGTCCAAACCACACAACCGGGAGCGGTCGGCGTTTCGCGGACCCAGCAGATGTCGGCGCTGGTGTCGGAAAAGGAACTTCAGGCCGGTGCCATCCAGGCCTACGCGGAAGTCATCGGCAAGGAGCAGAAAGAGGGCGATCTGAACGCCAATCCGGCGATGACCCAGCGGGTGCGGGCGATCGCCGCGCGGCTGATCCCCCAGACCGGCGCCTTCCGCAAGGATGCGCCAGGGTGGAAATGGGAAGTCAACGTGATCCGATCGGACGAACTCAATGCCTGGTGCATGCCGGGCGGCAAGATCGCGTTCTACAGCGCGATCATCGACCGGCTGCAACTCACCGATGCCGAGATCGCGGCCATCATGGGACACGAGATCGCCCACGCGCTGCGCGAGCATGCGCGCGAGCGCGCTTCCGAGCAGGCGACCACCGGCGTCGTCGTCGGCGTCGGGGCGGCGGTGCTGGGCGTGGGCGACGTCGCCCAGAAGTTGACGCAACTGGCCTATCACTCGGTATTCGGGTTGCGCCACAGCCGCGAGCACGAGACCGAGGCCGACCGGATCGGGGTCGAACTGGCCGCCCGGGGCGGTTTCGACCCGCGCGCTGCCGTCACGTTGTGGGAGAAGATGGCAAAGGCGACCGGTGGCGGCTCGGGCGGACCGGCGTTCCTGTCGACCCACCCGTCGACCGAGAGCCGGATAACCGACCTCCAGAAGTACGCGGCAGTCACCTTGCCGCTGTACGAGGCCGCGCGCCGCTGACCGGTCGGCCGCGATGGCGTGCCGTGGGGACTTGGCGGTGGCATAATCCCCACGCATGTCGCTCACCGCCCGAACACTCTACGACAAGCTCTGGGACGCCCACGTCATCCACGCGGAGGCGGACGGCACCACGCTGCTTTACATCGACCGGCACCTGATCCACGAGGTCACGAGCCCGCAGGCGTTCGAGGGTCTCCGGGTCGCCGGCCGCAAGCCGTGGCGCATCGATGCCAACCTCGCGGTCGTCGATCACAACGTACCAACGACATCGCGCGCCGAGGGCATCGCCGATCCGATCTCGCGGCTGCAGGTCGAGACGCTCGATGCCAACGCCCACGAGCACGCGATCCGCTACTTCGACATCCGCGACCAGCGCCAGGGGATCGTCCACGTGATCGGCCCGGAGCAGGGTGCGACGCTCCCCGGGATGACCGTGGTCTGCGGCGATTCGCACACGAGCACGCACGGCGCGTTCGCCTGCCTGGCTTTCGGTATCGGTACCTCCGAAGTCGAACATGTGCTGGCCACGCAGTCGCTGATGGCCCGCAAGATGAAGAGCATGCTGGTCCGCGTCGAGGGCCGGCTCGGTGTCGGCGTCACTGCCAAGGACCTGGTGCTGGCCGTCATTGGGCAGATCGGGACCGCCGGCGGTACCGGCTATGCGATCGAGTTCGCCGGCAGCACGGTCCGCTCGCTGTCGATGGAAGGCCGGATGACCGTCTGCAACATGACGATCGAGGCCGGGGCCCGGTCCGGAATGGTCGCGGTCGACGACACCACGATCGCCTACCTGAAGGGTCGGCCGATGTCGCCGACCGCAGTGGACTGGGACCAGGCCGTCGGCTACTGGAAGACGCTGGTCAGCGATCCCGGCGCGAAGTTCGATCGCGTGATCGAGATCGACGCTACCCGGATTCCGCCGCAGGTGACCTGGGGCACGTCGCCGGAGATGGTGCTCGAGGTCGGCGCCCGGATCCCCGATCCGGATCGGGAGAAGGATCCGGTCCGGCGCGAAGGGATCGAGCGGGCGTTGCAGTACATGGGCCTCGAACCCAACAAGCTGATCGGCGAGGTCACGGTCGACAAGGTCTTCATCGGCTCGTGTACCAATTCGCGGATCGAGGATCTGCGCGAGGCAGCTGCCGTGGTCCGCGGTCGCCACAAGGCGGCGGGTGTGAAACTGGTGCTGGTCGTTCCAGGCTCGGGGCTGGTGAAGGCGCAGGCCGAGGCCGAAGGGCTGCACAAGGTCTTCCTGGATGCCGGTTTCGAATGGCGCGAACCCGGCTGCTCGATGTGCCTGGCGATGAACGATGACCGGCTCGAACCCGGCGAACGCTGCGCCTCGACGTCGAATCGCAATTTCGAAGGCCGGCAGGGCGCGGGCGGCCGTACCCACCTGGTCAGCCCGGCAATGGCGGCGGCAGCCGGCGTCTTCGGGCATTTCATCGACGTTCGCCGGCTTTCGGCGACCTGAGACAGGCCGCGGCGCGCGTCGCCACGGGTCCATGGGGTCTTCGGCATGAAAGCGATCTCGATCATCGACGGGCTGGTGGCACCGCTCAATCGCGCCAACGTCGACACCGATGCCATCATCCCCAAACAGTTCCTGAAATCGATCAAGCGTTCGGGGTTCGGACCGAACCTGTTCGATGCCTGGCGCTATCTCGATGCCGGCGAGCCGGGGATCGACAACAGCCGTCGGCCGCTGAATCCGGAGTTCGTGCTCAACCAGCCGCGCTATCGCGGTGCGTCGATCCTGCTGGCGCGCAAGAACTTCGGTTGTGGCTCGTCGCGCGAACACGCGCCATGGGCGCTGACCGACTACGGCTTCGAGGTCGTGATCGCACCCAGCTTCGCCGACATCTTCTTCAACAACAGCTTCAAGAACGGCCTGTTGCCGATCGTCCTGCCCGAATCGAAGGTCGACCAGTTGTTCGCCGATGTCGAGGCCTTCCCCGGCTATCGCCTGGTCGTCGACCTGCCGGCCCAGGAGGTGCGCCAGGCCGATGGCGAACTCGTCGCCCCGTTCGAGATCGACGAGTTCCGCAAGTACTGCATGGTGAACGGCCTGGACGAGATCGGCCTGACCCTGCGCCATGCCGACAAGATCAAGGCCTACGAGGCGCGCCGGTTTGCCGCCGAGCCCTGGCTCGCCCGTCGCTGACGGCCGACCAACGGGTATCGTCCGGGCCCAGCGCCCGGTAGCCGGCAGAGCGGGCGCCGAGCCGACTGGCGCCGATCGGACGGCGGCCGATGGGGCCGGCGACGATCCGGCGGTGGTCGATCGAACCGGCGACGATCCGCCAATGGCCGACACGACCATCGCCAATCAGGTCGTAGCCAGTTCGACCCTCGCCAATCCGACGGATGCCGATCGCCGGCAAGGGGTCGTTCCAGGCGGATACTTCGCTTCATTCGCCACCTTTCAGCCCGAACGAGGACACCCACGTTGAAGATCGCCTTGCTGCCCGGTGACGGAATCGGTCCCGAAATCGTCGCCCAGGCCGAGCGCGTCATCGCTGCCCTGGCGCGCGACGGCCTGGCCATCGAGACCGAGACCGCGCCCGTCGGCGGCGCCGGCTTCGATGCGCACGGCGACCCGCTCCCCGAGCGCACGCTGGCGCTCTGCGAGCAGTCCGATGCGATCCTGTTCGGTGCCGTCGGAGGGCCGCGCTACGACGGCCTGCCGCGCGCCCAGCGACCCGAGCAAGGCCTGTTGCGATTGCGCAAGCACTTCGACCTGTTCGCCAACCTTCGGCCGGCGATCGTCTACCCGGAACTGGCGCATGCGTCGACCTTGCGCGCCGATGTGGTCGCGGGGCTGGACATCCTGATCCTCCGCGAACTGACCGGTGACATCTATTTCGGGGAGCCGCGCGGGATCCGGACCACTGACGCCGGCCTGCGCGAGGGCTTCGACACCAGGCGCTACAACGAGGCCGAGATCACCCGGATCGCGCGCTGGGCGTTCGAGGCCGCCCGGCTCCGCGGCCGGCGCGTCTGCTCGGTGGACAAGGCCAACGTGCTCGAGACCACGCAGTTGTGGCGCGACGTCGTCACCGAGGTCCATCGCGAGTTCGCCGACGTGGAGCTTTCGCACATGTACGTCGACAATGCGGCAATGCAACTCGTTCGCGATCCGCGTCAATTCGACGTCATCGTCACCGGCAACATGTTCGGCGACATCCTGTCGGACGAAGCCTCGATGCTGACCGGCTCGATCGGCATGCTGCCCTCGGCATCGCTCAACGCCGAGGCCTTCGGGATGTACGAACCGATCCACGGTTCGGCGCCGGATATCGCGGGCAAGGGCGTCGCCAATCCGCTGGCGACGATCCTGTCGTTGGCGATGTTGCTGCGCTACTCGCTGCGGCAGGTCGCGGCGGCCGACCGGGTCGAGGCCGCGGTTCGAAAGGTGCTGGCCAACGGGCTGCGGACGGCGGACATCTCGGCACGGGGCGAGGCGACGATCGGTTGCCAGGCAATGGGCGATGCCGTGCTGGCGGCGTTGTGAGCGGAAGCACGGATCGCGTCGATTTCGGCGGCAGGGGGCATCAGATGGCAAAGGGCAACGGTTTGAAGATCGGAGCGCGCGTCGGCTTCGTCGGCTGGCGCGGGATGGTCGGATCGGTACTGATGGACCGGATGACGGCGGAAGACGACTTCAGCCGGATCACGCCACTGTTCTTCAGCACCTCCAATGCCGGCGGCAAGGCGCCGCGCGGCGATGCGCCGCTCGGCAACGCCAACGACCTCGAGGCGCTCGCTGCCTGCGAGGCGATCGTCACTTGCCAGGGGGGCGATTACACATCTGCCATCCACCCGCGGCTGCGGGCGATGGGTTGGCAGGGGTACTGGATCGACGCCGCTTCGACGCTGCGGATGAAGGACGACGCCGTCATCGCCCTCGATCCGGTCAATCGCGGGGTGATCGACGATGCCATCGCCAGCGGCGTACGCGACTTCATCGGCGGTAACTGCACCGTCAGCCTGATGATGCTGGCGATCGGCGGGCTGCTGCGCGAAAACCTGGTCCAGTGGGTCAGTGCCGTCACTTACCAGTCAGCCTCGGGTGCCGGCGCCCAGAACATGCGCGAAATGCTGGCCCAGATGGGCGAAGTCCATCGCTCGGTGGCGGCGACGCTGGCCGATCCGGGTTCGGCGATCCTCGCGATCGATCGGACGGTAGCGCAAACGCTACGTTCGCCGTCGTTGCCCACCGAGCACTTCGGCGTGGCGCTCGCCGGAAGCCTCATCCCCTGGATCGACAAGGACCTCGGCGACGGGACGTCGCGCGAGGAGTGGAAGGGTCATGCCGAACTGAACAAGATGCTGGGGCTGTCGAGTGACGCGATGGTCCCGGTCGAGAGTTGCTGCGTGCGGATCAGCGCGATGCGCTGCCACAGCCAGGCGCTGACGCTGCGGTTGAAACGCGAACTTCCGCTCGAGACGATCGAGCAATTGATCGCCGACGGCAATGAATGGGTGAAGGTCGTGCCCAACCGTAAGGAAGACAGCGTCCGTCAGCTTACGCCCGCTGCCGTGACCGGGACATTGGACATCGCTGTCGGCCGCTTGCGCAAGCTCGGCTTCGGTCCGGAGTACGTCGGACTGTTCACCGTGGGCGACCAGTTGCTCTGGGGTGCGGCCGAACCGCTACGCAGAGTGTTGCGCATCGTTGTCGGTGACCTGCCGCCTGTCGCCTCGTCTTGAACCGTCTAAGTGCCTGATGTTACAGTCGAAAGTCGAAACCCCAGCAGAGGTGGACACGTGCCGGCCCCTACATTTAACCAGCCAAACCCCCCCAAGGTCCCGACATGGCCGACTCGTTCGGCCTTGGCCGTTGCCGTGGGCCTGGCGCTTGTCGGTTGGAGCGGCCTTGCCCAGTCCGCCGGCCTCGGGCGCCTGACGGTCCAGTCGGCCCTTGGTCAGCCTCTCCAGGCCGAAGTCGAAGTAACTGCCGTCGGTCGCGACGAAGCCGCAACGCTTGCGGCCAGACTGGCCTCGCCGGATCAGTTCCGCGCAGCAGGGTTGCAGTACAACAACTCCCTTGCCGGCCTGCAGATGGTGGTCGAAGAGCGCGGCGGCCGGCACTTCATCAAGGTCAGTTCGCGCACTGCAGTCAACGAACCGTTCGTCGACCTGCTGGTCGAGCTGAACTGGTCGAGCGGCAAGTTCGTGCGTGAGTACACGTTCCTGCTCGATCCGCCGGAGCTTCGCGCTTCCGCATCCCGACAGTCGGCCGATTCGGCAGCCCCGGTGGTCCCCGCCGGCGCCGCGGCTCCGGCTGCCGCTGCCCCCGTGGCGGCGGGGACCCCGATCCTGTCTGCATCGACGCAGTCGGTCCCTGCGCCGCCGCTGCTGGCCCAGCAATCACAGAGCGCCGCGCCCGCCGGTGGCGCGGTCCAGGAAGGCCGTTCGCCTGCAGCCCTGGCCCGCGAAATCCTGGCCCAGCGCGAGCGCGAGCGCGAGGCGGCAGCGTCCAAGGGCAGTGCCACTACGCCGCGCCCCGCCGCGAGCCCCGCCGTCCCGGCGGCCCAGCCATCTGCCACCCGGGCGGCACCTGCGGCCAGCGGAACGGTCAGTGGTGGCGCGCCGGCCACGTCGGCCTCGACGGTCACCGTCGGTCGCGGCGAGACACTCGGTCAGATCGCCGCCCGCGTCAAACCGGCCGGCACGACGGTCGAACAGACCATCGTCGCCATCTACCAGGCGAACCCCTCGGCGTTCATCAACGGCAATCCGAACCTGGTTCGCCAGGGCCGCACGCTCGACATTCCCGACAGCCAGCGGATCGGCAGCGTCGATGCTGATACCGCCAGCCGCCAGCTGCAGCTTGCCGCGCGCGATTTCCGCGCCTACAAGGACCGGCTCGCCGGCGCCCCGGTCGAAGTCCAACCCGCCGAACGCGCGACCGGTTCAACGGCCTCGGGCATGGTTACCGGGCGCGTCGAGGATCGCGCCACGGCAACCGCACCGGACCGGCTCGAACTGTCGAAATCGGGTCAGAGCGACCCCGGCAAGGGCGGCGCCGTCGGTTCGCGCGAAGAGGCGAGCATTGCGCGCCAGGCCGCCCTCACCGAGGCCAACAGTCGCGTCGCCCAGCTCGAGCGTAATGTCTCCGATCTGCAGAAGATGCTGGAGCTGAAGAACAAGTCGCTCGCCGACCTGCAGTCGCAGCTCGACCAGTTGCGCGCCAGCGGCGCGGCGGTGACCGGTTCGGTCGCCCAGGG